>DATHDR010000290.1:0-15406 GCA_035318965.1 Verrucomicrobiia bacterium
GCAACTCCCTTCTCGAGGCAGCCGCTTTTGGGCGTCGAGCCGCTGCCGCAGCCATGAACGCGCCCCAATCCAAGAACACCGGCCAGCAACCTTCGAGGGCGTGGCGGCGAGGCGACCTAACGGTCGCGGCGATCGGTGCAACGCTCGACCGTGCCGCCGGAGTCCTCAGGACGGGCGCGGGTCTGCAGGATGCGCTGACCGCGCTGCGGTCAGGCGCAGTTTCCTCAGTCGCCGCCGACGGGGCTGACATGGCTTCGATGATCTGTGCAGCTGCGCTCGCCCGGCCCGCAAGCGTCGGCGCGCATCAGCGCCAAGATGCGCCCGCCGCTTTAGCCAGCTAGCGCTTGACATATGAGGGAAAACCCGGATGGTTTTCCCTCATCGCGCGTGCGGCTGCGCCGCAGGCGCTGCTCCCATTCCGGTATATCGATGGGACTGAATTAAGAGTCTGAAGCCTGGCCAGGCTGCGAGCCTTCAGGACAAAGTCGCGACCGGGCGAAGCCCGGCCGCCCCTGCCGTGCTGGCAAATCGTTAGCGCTTCAGCCCTCGGTACGTTTCGATCTCGCCCGCGATGGCGATGACCGATGCGATGCCGAACAGCAGCGCTCCAAGCACCAGCAGCGCCGCTCCAAGTGGAAGGAACTGAGCCGTTTCCGCCAGGCCGACGCACAGGACCCCGACCGCCAGCACGAGCACCGCGTAGATCCGGAAGCCCCGGCGGCTGGCGGCGAAACCTGGGGCAAGCCGGCCCAGCGGTTGCGACGTCACGCGGCGCATGACGAAGTCGGCCGCACCGAAGAGGTTGAGCAGCAGCACGAGGCCCGCCAAAACGAGAAGGACGCCAATCGCCAGCACCAATTCCACGTCCTCCATTTTCGCCTGGGGCGGAGCGCGCCCGGAGTCGTCCGGTCGCGCTCCGCCTCTAGCATTGCAGCGTGCCCACAACCCAGGACCGAGTGCGGAACTTCTGCATCATCGCCCATATCGATCACGGCAAGTCCACGCTTGCGGATCGATTGCTGGAGTACACCGGATCGATCAGCAAGCGCGACATGCAGGACCAGGTGCTCGACACCATGGACCTCGAGCGGGAGCGTGGAATCACGATCAAGCTGCAGGCGGTCCGCATGACCTACCCGGCTCGCGACGGAAAGAAATACGAGCTCAACCTCATCGACACGCCGGGGCACGTCGACTTTGCCTACGAGGTGTCGCGCTCGCTCGCCGCGTGCGAGGGAGCGATCCTGGTGGTCGACGCGGCTCAGGGCATCGAAGCCCAGACGCTGGCTAACCTCTACCAGGCGGTTGAGGCGGGCCTGACGATCATCCCGGTGGTCAACAAGATCGACCTTGACGCCGCGCAACCCGAGATGGTCGCTGAAGAGATTGCCGACGTAACAGGCATCCCGCGGGACCAGGTCATCTTCGCGTCGGCCAAGCAGGGCATCGGGACCGAGGAGATCCTGGAGGCCGTTGTCGCCAGGGTGCCGCCGCCGCGCGGCAATCCCGCCAAGCCTCTACGCGCCCTCATCTTCGACTCGCACTACGACATCTACCGAGGGGTCATCACGTACGTGCGTGTCGTCGACGGAGAGATCATCCCGCGAACCAAGATCCGGATGATGAACACGGACAAGGTCCATGACGTGGACGAGGTCGGGTGGTTCGCCCCGCGGCCGCAGCCGGCCGAGAAGCTGACCGCCGGCGAGGTGGGTTACGTCATCGCGGCGATCAAAAATGTGGTCGACGCCCGCGTCGGCGACACGATCACCACCGCGGAGCACGGAGCCTCCAAGCCGCTGCCGGGCTACCGGCAGGTCAAGCCCATGGTCTTCGCAGGCCTGTTTCCATCGGACTCGGACCGGTTCCCGGACCTGAAGGAGGCGCTGGAAAAGCTCCAGCTCAACGACGCGGCGCTCTCCTACGAGCCGGAGAACTCAGCCGCCCTTGGCTTCGGTTTCAGGTGTGGATTCCTCGGTCTTCTGCACCTGGAGATCGTGCAGGAGCGGCTGGAAAGAGAGTTCGAGCTCGACCTGATCACGACGGCGCCGACCGTCGAGTACCAGGTGACGCTGAAGCGCGGGGGAGTGATCGCGGTCGACAACCCCGCGCTGCTGCCGGACCCGACGATGATCGAATCCATCGCCGAGCCTTACGTGAAGCTGACCATCATCGTGCCGTCCACTTATGTCGGCCCGATGATGGAGCTGTGCCAGGAGCGCCGCGGCTCGTACAAGCACCTGGAGCACAAGCCCGGCGACAGGGTCGTGCTCGAGTATGAGATCCCCCTTGGCGAGATCATTCACGACTTCTACGACCAGCTGAAGTCCCGTTCCAAGGGCTATGCCTCGATGGACTACGAGATGATCGGGTTCCGCGAGGGTGACCTGGTCAAGCTCGACGTTCTCGTCGCGGGCGAGCCGGTCGATGCGCTGTCACTCATCACACATCGCAGCAAAGCCCAGGTGCAAGGTCGCAAACTCGTCGAGAAGCTCAAGACGATCATCCCGCGCCAGATGTTCGAGGTCCCCTTGCAGGCGGCGATCGGCGGCAAGGTCATCGCGCGCGAGACGATCCCGGCGATGAGGAAGGACGTGCTGGCCAAGTGCTACGGCGGCGACATCACCCGCAAACGAAAGCTGTTGGAAAAACAGAAGGAAGGCAAGCGACGCATGAAGCGGGTCGGCTCGATCGAGATACCGCAAGAGGCCTTCATGGCGGTGCTCAGCCTTGATTAGAGGGTCGCGACTGATCGCCGTGCTTGCGATCGCCGCAGTCGTGCTGGTCGCGTGCACAAGGTCAACGGGTACGAGCAGCAGCGCGAAGCCTGCCGACATCTATGCGGGCGCGATCACGCTCGCGGACCTGACGCCGGTGGTCGGTGACTCGTCCAACTGGTGGCCCGGACCGCCCACGTTCGGTGTGCGCCCGCTGGACACCGCCTCCATGCCGCCGCAGGTGCGGTCGGAGACGATCGTTCGGTTCTCACGCGTCGGCACAGCCGAGAACCTGTTCACGCTTTACCGTGTCTGGGACACGACCTCCCTTGCTTCCGCGGTCATGAGCAGCTATGAGACCGCGCTCGGCACCTCGCTCACCGGGCCCAAGGCCGGCGACCAGGTCCTCTACTACCAGCAGCAGGTGCAGTACGGCGCGGCGCCCTATATGACCATGGCCTATATCCGCGTCGGCCAGACGATCATCCAGAGCACATGGAGCCGCACGGACTCGTTCGGCGGGGCGGGCCAGCTCGGAAAGATCGCGGTCAAAATCGCGTCTCGCCTGAAGCAGGTCACAGCGGGCAAGGTGCACGCGACGCCGCCGGTCACGACGGATACCGAGATGCTTCCGCCGGCCGGCCCATACCTGACCCTGCTGGGGTCGACCCGCCTTCCCATCGAGGCCGCCGTCGTGATGGTGCACTCGGCGTCGCCTGACGCGATGGCCACCGGTCTTCGTGACGCAGGCCTCAAGACTTTCGTCTTCGGCGACTACACGCTCGACAACGACACGCACATGGAGGTGCGCACCGGCGTCCTTGAATTCGGGTCTGTGGCTGAGGCCTCGGCCTGGATGGATGAGGTTCGGGGCACGAACCAGCTCACTTCGGACGGCTTCGCTGCCTACTTCGACGATTTGACCGGGCAGTACTTCTTGCTTTTCCTTGCCGGCACAAAGGCGGCGGTCTTCATCTGTCGCTCGGTGGCCGAAGGCGAATCGGCGTCGCGGTCGTGCGAGGCGCCCATCGCGCCGGTTGGCGCGGCCTGGAAGTCGAGCCTCAGCGGCTAGTTCTGGTCGCCGGCGCTCGATCGCGAGCCAGCTACGCGCGTCGCCTGGAACCACTGCCACTGCTTCGTCAGGCCTTCGCGCAATGAGACTCGAGGCTCCCAGCCGAGGCGCTCGCGGGCGAGGTTGATCGACGCGCCGGTGTGCCTCGGTTCACCCGGGACGGCAGGCAGCATCTGCTTCCGCACCTTGATGCCGCTGATGTCCTCGAGAGTTGCGAGCACACCGTTGATCGTGATGCGGCTTCCGCCGCCCAGGTTGAAGACCTGGCCCGCGACATCGGCGGTCGCTGCCTTGATCGTGCCTTCGACTGCATCCGAAATGTACGTGAACTCGCGCGTCTGCTCGCCGTCGCCGAAAACCTCGATCGTTTCGCGATCGACAAGCGCCTGCATGAAGCGAGCGAATGCCATGTCGGGCCGCTGTCGTGGTCCAAACACCGTGAAGTACCGGACGGAAACGGCCGGAAGACCGAAGTTCTTGGTGTAAAGAAGGGTCAGGTGCTCGGCCGCGAGCTTGGTCACGCCGTCCGGTGACACCGGTCGGGGCAGCGCCGACTCTTTCGTCGGGAACATCTCCGCATCGCCGTATACGGATGAGCTTCCGGCGAAGACGAGCCGGTCGATCGGCGTCTCTTTCAAGGACTCGAGGAGACGCTGCGTGGCGAGGATGTTGTCGCGCACGTAACGGTCGAACTGGCGGCCCGAGCTTGGGCGAACACCGTCCTGGCCCGCCATGTGATACACGACGCTTGCACCACGAAGCACGCGATGGAGGTCGCCTTCGACGAGGTCGACCTCTTCGAAAGTGAAGTCGGGATTGGCCTTCGAGTCGGTGAGGTTCTGTTCCTTCCGCGCGCGCTCGTAATAGTCCGTGTAGCTGTCGATGCCGACGACTTTGTGGCCGAGCGCGAGCAGTCGTTCGCAGAGATGCGAGCCGATGAATCCGGCCGCGCCGGTGACGGCGACTCGCGACGGAGCGGTCATTGCCGACAAAGAGTGCGGTTCTGTAGGTCCCGATTGCAACTGGAGAAGCCTCCTATCCTCATACCCGTGAATCGATTCGAGGCGTGGCTGTCGGCGTCGGGCGCCGGCATCGTCGTCAAGGAATTTCCGGAAGGGACGCGGACTGCCCTTGACGCCGCGCGCGCGGTCGGCTGCGAATTGGGGCAGATCGTCAAGGCGCTGGTGTTCGTCGCCAGGGGACGGCCGGTGGTGGCCCTGGTCAGCGGGGCTAACCGGCTGGACGAGCGGCGGCTGGCGATGGTGGCGGGCGAACCGGTTGTCAAAGCGGATGCGGAGATTGCCCGTACCGCAACCGGTTACTCGATCGGCGGCGTGCCGCCATTCGGGCACGCGACCGAGGTGCCGGTCTTCATGGACCGCGACCTGCTCGGCTATGCGGAGGTGTGGGCGGCGGCGGGCCGGCCAGATTCCGTGTTCGAGATCGAGCCGGGTCGGCTCCGCGAGTTGAGCAATGCCACGGTGACTGATTTGAAGGTGGTTGCAGACTCCAACCCCCCTCCGGCGCTAGACCCCACGAAGTCTTCGACTTCGCGGGGGCCCCTAGATCGGGCCACCTCCCCGGCGAGCGCGGAGGAAGACCTACCTAGATGAGCGGCATCCTCGTCTTCTGCAGGGATTGCGCTAAGCAGGTCCCGAGCGGGGAGACTCGCGACGGCCGCTGCCTGGAGTGCCAGGTCCGCGTCTCGGTGGCCGACCTGCGCGACGAGCACGCACGCCTCTGGCGCAAGCGCGAGCGGTACCGCGGCCGGCAGGCCAACGTCGAGCAGGTCGGCCGTCAGATCGCGCGCGTCGAGGACCGCATGGGTCAGAGGATCAAGTCACTTGTGTCCAACGAGAGGCAGGCGGTTGATCTGCTGCGCCGCGAGCTCGAGGCGGCGCGTGGACAGCGTTACACGATCAAAGGCGTATGAGACCTTTCAGACACCTCTACCTGCACATCCCTTTCTGCAAGCACAAGTGCGGGTACTGCGACTTCAACGCTTACTCGGGCATGGATCGTTTGATGCCTGACTACATCGATGCGCTCGAACGCGAGCTGGCAGGGGCGCGCGAACGTCACCCGTTTGAACAGCTCGAGACGGTCTACCTCGGGGGTGGCACGCCTAGCCTGCTGCCTGCGGAGCTTGCGACGCGGGTGCTGCAATTCATCCGCGCGAACTTCGACGTCGCGCGCACTGCCGAGGTGACTCTCGAAGCCAATCCTGCAAGCACCGATGAGCGAAAGCTGGCCGCGTGGCTCGATGGCGGCGTCAACCGTTTGAGCCTCGGAGTGCAGGGCTTCGACGGCCATGCCCTCGCCGTCCTGGAAAGGCGCACTGACGCGGCCCAGGCCACACACGCCTTCGAGCTCGCACGCGCCGCGGGCGTAGGCAACATCAGCATCGACCTTATCTATGCAGTCCCATTTCAGAGCCGAGCCTCGTGGCTCGAGACGCTGCACCGTGGGCTCGACCTCGGCCCTGACCACGTCTCGACCTACTGCCTCACGTTCGAGGAAGGGACGTTGCTGTGGCGTCGGCGCGCGGAGGGCCGCGTGCCAGAGGTCGACTCTGACCTTCAATGGGATCAGCTGGACGCCGCATGCATCGAGCTGGAGCGTGCCGGTTTCCGGCGCTATGAGGTTTCGAGCTGGGCACGCCCCGGTTTCGAATCACGCCACAACCAGGCGTACTGGAGGTGCAGCCCGGTGTACGGCGCGGGCGCCGGCGCGCACTCGTACGCGACGGACGGCGCGACCGCGCGCCGCTGGTGGAATGTCGCCCGGCCTCGCGAGTACATCGCCGCATGCCCCGAGCCGGAGGCGGACGGTGAAGACCTCGCCGCACGCAAGACAGCGGCCGAGACTCTGATGCTCGGGCTGCGCACCGCTGACGGAATGGCAACACCGGCGGGATTCGACCGGGAGCTCGCTGAGCTCGTGGCCGGCGGCCTGGTCGCCAGGATCGACGGCAGGGTGGCGCCCACCCGGCGTGGCATGGACCTGCACAACCAGATCGCTCTTTCGGTACTGTAACTAGCACTCTCACTCAGAGAGTGCTGAAAACCATGGAAAACAGAAAGCAGGCGATCCTCCGTGCGGTCGTGAACGAGTTCACGACCAGCGCCGTGCCGGTCGGCTCCCAGGCGCTGCAGAGCCGCTACTTCGTCAACCTGTCCTCGGCCACGATCCGCAGCGAGCTGGCTGAGCTCGCCGATCTCGGCTACCTGGCCCAGCCTCACACCTCGGCCGGGCGCGTTCCTACCGATTCGGGCTACCGCTACTTCGTCGACTTCCTCATGGACCTCGAGACGATCCCAGAGCACGTCGCGTCGTTCATCGAGAACGAGCTCCGCCAGGCGCCGGCAGACGTCCAGGGTATGGTCGAGAAGGTGGCGATGACCGTGGCAGCGGTCACGCAGAACGCGTCTGTCGCCAGCGCGCCGCAGGGCTCGCAAGCCCGGATCAAGCACGTCGACCTAGTCTCGCTTGAACCCACCGAGGTGCTGCTGATCCTCCTGCTCGAGGGCAACCTCCTCCGCCAGCAGGTGGTGACGGTGACGGGCGATGCTGCCCAGCCGGAGCTGACCAAGCTTGCCTCTCGGTTCAACGCGACGCTTGCCGGTCGGGGGAGCGAGGAGGTGCGTCACAGCTACGAGAGCGCGGTGCTTGGGTTGGAGAAGGAGCTCCTCGGCCGGGTGGTCGCTGTGCTGGACCTGTACGAGAAGGGTTCGGAGAGCCTTGTGGTGCACGATGGCGTCCGCAACCTGCTGCGCCAGCCGGAGTTCGCCGAGTCGTCGCGCCTTCACCAGGTCCTTGAGGTGCTTGAAGAGACTCGCTACCTGACCGTCCTGCTCCACCAGCTGATTGGCGAATCCGACCTGCAGATCGTCATCGGCTCGGAGAATGCGTCGAGCCAGCTGCAGGGGTGCGCGGTGGTGCTGACGACATACGGACCTTCGAACCGGCTCAAGGGAGTGCTCGGGGTGATCGGCCCGACGCGCATGGCGTACAGCCAGACGGTCGCCCGCCTGCAGGCGGTGGCGCGCGGCGCGAGCGACCGCATGGCGGACCTTGGAGTTTGACGGGACGTGCGTGCGCGGTATCTAAGAGTCGATGACCACGCGTAAGCACCCGCACGACCCGCACGAGCCGGAGGGCCGCAGCGAGACGGTCGATCCGCCTGACACCCGAGCCGTGTCTTCGATGGAGACCAAGATCGCGGAGCTCGAATCCGCACTCGCCGAGGCCAAGGACCGACGCCTGAGGCTGGCCGCCGACTTCGACAACTTCAAGAAGCGGACGCGGCAGGAGCAGCTCGAGACCATCCAGCACGCGTCGGCCGATCTGATCGCAAGGCTTCTGCCGGCGCTCGACGACCTCCACAAGGCGCTCGACCACAAGCCAAAAGGTGTGGACGAGGCATGGGTCAAAGGCCTTGAGCTGAGCGTCCGCAAGCTGGACGAGGCGCTCAGCGCCCACGGGCTCGAGCCGATCGAGGCGGTCGGCGCGCGGTTCGACCCGAAGCTGCATGAGGCGATCGGGTCCGAGGAGTCGTCCGAACACGCGGAAGACACGATCACCTCAGAGCTTCGTCGAGGCTACCGCATCCGCGACCGCGTGGTCAGGCCGGCGCTCGTCAAGGTGGCGCGTCCACCGGAGCGCTCGGCGTTAGACGACACCAACACCTAATAAGAGGTGCGACTGGGGATGCCAACCGGATCTTCGGCGCCCATGCGGCCCGTCCGCGTTGTTGCGGCCTCCGCTTCTCGCTTACGCATCAACGGATGCGCGCGCTCCGATGCTCGGCCGCGCCTAGCGGCCGGACCACCTGGTCACCGAATCTCTCGGTCGGCCCCCCAGCCACACCTCTAGAAGCTTAGCCGTCAAGCGCGACTACTACGAGGTGCTGGGATGCGCCCGCCAGGCGTCAGCCGAGGACCTGAAGCGCGCGTTCCGCAAGATCGCGATGGATTCGCACCCCGACCGAAAACCTGACGACGCGGCCGCGGCCGCGCGATTCAGGGAGGCGAGCGAGGCCTACGCGGTGCTGTCCGACCCAGGTCGGAGGCGCTCGTACGACATGTTCGGCCACGCCGCCGTCGAGTCGGGCGGAGGCCCGGCCGTCGACTTCTCAGACATGCCGTTCGGGGACATCTTCGACACGTTCTTCGGTGGAGGTTTGGGCGGCCGGGCGCGGCGCGAGCGTTCGAACCGCGGCGACGACCTCCGCTACGACCTGACGATCACGTTCGAAGAGGCGTTCACCGGCGTCGAGAAGGAGATCGAGGTGGCGCGCCTTTTGACCTGCGACCGCTGCTCGGGCAGCGGCGCCGAGCCGGGAAGCGGCGACGAGTCGTGCCCGAGCTGCCGAGGGTCTGGCCAGATCCGACGGCAAGCGCAATCCATCTTCGGGGCGGTCGTCACGACGGCCACCTGTCCCACGTGCCGTGGCGCGGGCCGGCTGATCAAGACCCCGTGCGTGCAGTGTCGTGGCCAGGGTCGGGTCCAGCAGGGGAAGAGGCTCGCGATCAAGATTCCGGCCGGGGTCGACACCGGCTCGCAGATCCGGATCAGCGGCGAGGGAGAGTCTGGCCTCAGGGGCGGCCAGCCGGGAGACCTCTACGTGGTGCTGCGCGTCAAGGCGCACGCCCATCTCGCGCGGCACGAGCAGGACACGGTCTACGAGCTGCGCGTGAACATGGTCCAGGCTGCGCTCGGGGACCGGATCGAGATTCCGACGCTAGAAGGCACGGTCGAGATCGCCATTCCCGCCGGCACCCAGCACGGCCAATCGTTCCGGCTCGCCGGCCGCGGGATGCCTGACGTGCGGGGCGGGCGGCGGGGGGACCAGTACGTGGTGGTCCAGGTCGTGGTGCCCAAGGACCTGACGCCCGAGCAGAAGGTGCTGCTCCGGAAGGTGGGGGGTCTGACAGGCAAGCCCGAAAAGGTGTCGAAGGGCTTTTTTGAGAAACTGCGCGACGCGATCTCCCTCGACTAGCCCAACTCTCAGGAACTTCCCAGGTTCAAGGCATAACTTGTGGGCAATTGGGGTAGTTATTTGATTCGGCAGTAGCTTCGACCCGTATATAAGAAAAGGAAGAGAGTGGCAAAGACGATCGATCTCGAGCTGACCCGGGCAGAGGTGGAAGTCCTGGAGCTGGAAGCCCGGCTCCGCGTGGTTCCCATGAACGACACGCAGCTGTCCGACGCCCTGAAGATCGCCCTGGCGGCCAAGAAGGAGCGCCTGACCAAGCTGCGGACCCTGCACGCTGCAGCCGGCCGAGCCCGCTCCACGGAGAAGGATACCGACGGCGCGAAGCCCCTTCACGCCCAGCGCCGGCCGCCGCTGAAGCGGACGGTTCCCCAGCGCCCGCAGGCCAAGTCGGGCAAATAACCCGGAACTCAAGCCGGCCCGGTTAGGCCGGTTCGCCCCTGGGAGCGGCGCAGCGAATCGGGGGTTCGAACGTTATCGTGGTCGAGTTGGCCAGCGATCCGCAGCCGTCCCCGCCTACGTCAATCAACCCCGACGCCCTTGACGCCATAGCTGGCTGGGCCAACGAGGGCCGCCGCCTGCGGCGGTGGGCGCTCCTTCTCCCCGTGATCACGGGGGTTGCCGCGACCCTGATCCTGGCCGCGGTCGGCTTCCGGCTGTGGCTGGCCGACGTCCGGGTGAGCGAGCTGGCGGCCTGGGCGGCTGCCCTTCTGATCCTGGCCGTGCTCGCCTACCTCAGCCAGCATGTGCTCGACCGCAGCCTTGCGCGCCAGGCCGAACGCCAGGCGTCATTGCTCCAGGCGATAAGCGACATCGGCGAAGGGCTGGTCATCACCGACCAGGGTCGCTACGTGGCCGGCAACGCCGCCTACCAGGCCCTGACCGGCTACGGGCCTGACGAGCTCGCCGCCTTCGGATCGCTGATCGAGCTCGCTCCGGCGGAGGAACGCGAGCGGCTCACCAAACAGCTCGCCAATCGGTTGGAGGGGGGTGACGCCCCCTTCCGGTACGAATCGGCGCTCATCACCAAGGACGGACGGCGCATCCACATCGAGACCGCGGTGCGGCGGCTGGCCGCCGAAGGCAAGCACCGGCTGCTGGCCCTGGTCCACGACATCAGCGAGCGGCACCGCATGGAGGAAGCAGAGCGCGACAGCGAGACCAGGTTCCGGACGCTCTTCGAGCAGGCCCAGGCCGGCATGGCGTTTGCGGGCCTCGATGGGCACATCACCACCGTCAACGCAGCTTTCTGCCAGCTGGTTGGCTACGAGCAGGAGGAGCTGCGCAAGCTTTCGCTGCTCGACATTACGCACGCTGACGATGTCGCCGCCTTGCAGGAGGCGATGTTCCGAATGATCGCGGGTGGGGATGAGGGGACTCGAATCGAGAGTCGCTACACCCGAAAGGATGGCGAGGCGGTCTGGGTCGACGTGACGACCCGACTCGTGCGCAGCCCGGATGGCAATCCTCTGTACCTCCAGACAGTGGCCGTCGACATCCGCGACCGCAAGCGAGCAGAGGTGTTGCAGGCAGCTCGCTTTGCGGTCACGCAGGCGCTCGTCACGTCGCCTGGCTGGGAGAAGGCGGCCCCAGGCGTGCTCGAAGGTCTCTGCCGCACGCTCGACTGGGAGCTCGCGGAGTACTGGGAGGTGGACGCCGAACGCGAGGTGATGCACTTCGACACCGCGTGGAAGCGTCCAGGGCGCGATACCACCAGCTACGAGGCCACTGCATCACAGACGAGCTACCGCCGTGGCGAAGGCCTGGCAGGAAGGGTCTGGGAATCCGGCACCCCGGTTTCAGTGGCCGATATCGGTTCCAACGACTCACCACGCGCGGCCGCCGCAGTGGCCGCCGGCCTCAGGGGCATCGTCGGGTTCCCTGTGCGCAGCGGCCGCCGGGTCGTGGGCATGATCGCGCTCCACACGTGGGCGCCGCGCGAGCTGGACGAGGGGTTGCTGGCGGTCATGAACGACGTCGGTTCGCAGATCGGCGAGTTCGTCGAACGGAAGCGCGCCGAGATGGCGCTGCAGGAAAGCGAAAAGCGAATGCGCTCCGTTCTCGACAACGTCTCGGATGGGCTGGCCACCATCGAGCAAAGTGGAATCATCGAGTCGGCAAACCCGGCCGTGGTCAAGCTCTTCGGCTACTCAGAGGAAGAGCTTGTTGGTCAGCAGGCGGACGTCCTCATCGCGACCACGCATCGCAGCGCGTTCGTCAACTACCTGGAGCGGCGGCTGAAGCTCGACATCCCGGTCAGCGGGGCGCACGAGACGATGGGCAAGCGGAAGAACGGAAGCCTGTTCCCGCTCGAGTTCGTCGTCAGCTCGATGCAGATCGGATCGCGGCACCTGTTCATCGCGACCCTGCGCGACATCAGCGAGCGAAAAGCGCATACCGACGCGCTCGAATACCAGGCTCTGCATGACGCGTTGACGGGGCTGCCGAACCGCAGCCTTTTCGGCGACCGCCTGCGGCAGGCGCTGCTGGCCGCGCGTCGCAACCAGAAGATGTTTGGCGTGCTGCTGCTCGACCTCGACCGGTTCAAGGACATCAACGACGCCCTCGGCCACGACCGCGGCGACAGCCTGCTGCAGGAGGTCACCGCGCGACTGCGCGGCGTGCTTCGGGCCACCGACACGATCGCCAGGCTTGGCGGCGACGAGTTTGCCGTGCTGACGACGGATGCCAAGCACCCCGACGACGTGGTGTCGACGGCCCGGAAAATTCTCGCGTCGCTGGAGGGCCCGTTCGCGATTGCGGACCAGATGGTCGAAACCGGCGCTTCCATCGGCATAGCGATGTATCCCGTGCACGGGGACGACCCGAGCACCCTGCTGCGGCGCGCGGATGTGGCGATGTACGTCGCGAAGAGGTCCGGCGGCGGCTACGCCGTCTACGCGCCGGAGCAGGAGGCGCAGACGCTGCGCCGCTCTGGCCTCGCCGGTGAGCTGCGGCGCTCGATCCCGCAGGGCGAGCTCGTGCTGCACTACCAGCCGCAGGTCACCCTTGCCACCGGCGCGATCCACTCTGTCGAGGCGTTGGTGCGGTGGAACCATCCACGCGAGGGGCTGATGCCGCCTGATCGCTTCATCCCGATGGCTGAGGAGACGGGCATCATCCATCCGCTCACCGCATGGGTGCTCGATTCAGCTCTGGCGCAGCTGACCAGGTGGCTCGAGGAGGGCCTGGATGTTTCGGTCTCGCTGAACGTTTCACCCCGCAACATCGAAGACCACTCCCTGGAGGAGATGGTCGCGCGCGCACTCGGAACCTTCAAGGTTGAGCCGCAGCGGCTCACGCTCGAGATCACAGAGGGCGTGGCGATGGCTGCGGCGGCCGCCAAGGCGCTGCACCGGCTCAACGAGATGGGCGTGCGTCTCGCGCTCGACGATTTCGGGACTGGATATTCGTCGCTGCTGTACCTCATGCGCCTGCCCGTCAATGAGATCAAGATCGACCGCTCGTTTGTGTCGGCGCTTGCGTCCGACCCAGACTCCGGCGCGATCGTGCGCTCAGCCGTCGGGCTGGGTCACAACCTCGGATTGCGCGTCGTCGCCGAGGGCCTGCAGGACCGCGCCGCGGAAGCCGTGCTCGTGGAGGCGGGCTGCGACGCGGCACAGGGATTCCTCGTCGGCCGGCCATGCGCCGAACGCGAGATGACGTCGCTCTTGCTCGCTCACTCCGGCCTCGCCAAACAACTTGATTGAGTAACTCTCTGGTGCTGGGGGCCGGCGGCCAGCTGGGCTCGGAGCTGGCGCGGCTCCTGGGTCCGGGCTCAGGCGTGACGCGTCACGAGGTGTCGGTCACAGACCGCGATTCAGTCGACCGCTTGATGAGGGATCGGCGACCGGAAATCGTCTTCAACTGCGCCGCCTACAACGCGGTCGACCTGGCCGAGACCGAAACGGACATGGCGTACGCGGTCAACGCCGAAGGCCCCGCCAACGTGGCAAACGCATGTGCGAGTCACGGCGGGCGCCTGGTGCACTTCTCCACCAACTTTGTTTTCGACGGCGCGCTCAACCGGCCGTATGCGGAAACGGATCCCCCTGCGCCGCTCAGCGTCTACGCGGCTTCGAAGCTCGAAGGGGAGCAGCGCGTTCTCGAACGCCTTCCCAGCGCTCTGGTGATCAGGAGCTCCGCTCTATTTGGCGATACGGGCTCGGCCATCAAGGGCGGAAGCTTCCCCGACCGGATCCTGGCTCGCGCACAGCGCGGGGAGCCGCTCAAGGTAGTTTCCGATCAGAAGGTCAACCCCACCTACACCGGCGACCTCGCCCCCGCCGCCATCGAGCTCGCGGCCACCGGCCTGGAAGGGTGGGTCCATGTGGTCGCCGCCGGCTGCGCAGGATGGGACGAGTTCGCCCGCGCGGTTCTGGAGGTGACTGAGGTGCCGTCGCCGGTGACCGGGATCCTTTCGGCTGACCTGAGCTCGCCAGCCCGCAGGCCGCTCAACGGCTGCCTGACGTCGACGCGCGTGGCCGCGCTCCGGCCATGGCGTGACGGCCTGCACGAATGGTCGGTTCGCCGCCGCGAGAACCCATAAAAAAGGCTCGGGCCGGGCGATTTCTCGACACCGGCTCCGAGCTTGGCTGCGGGGGGTGAGGTCGAAATGAAAATGATGCCCGCGGTTGACTTTTCCTCTTGGCGACTCGCGCGGAACCGCCCCGCGCAGATAAAAGTTTAGGCGTGGAATCCGAGAGCAAAATGGTAGTTTTCTGCACTTTTTCGACGACGAAACGACTGCGTCACTCTGGGAATTCCAAGCAAGGGGGATCAACGAGGGATGAAGGTGCGATCCCGTCGTGCTAGAAGTGCGTTGCTCCAGCACACGACTTGCACACTTTGCTCAGTTCGAACGATTTAGCAGATCGACTCGGCATCAGCCGGGCGAGTGTTCTTCGCGCCGTCTCGAGGGGGCAGCTTCGGCCCGCGCTTGTCACCCCTGGAGGCCATCGCCGCTTCCTCCCCCAGGACGCTGAGTGGTTGGGCCGGCGCGTGGCCATAGGCGATCGAGATGACCAGCTCATCAGCTCGAGCGCGGCGGCGCGACTCCTGGGCGTCAGCCAGCAGACCGTGAACCGGGCTGTCCGCCAGGGCCGGCTGCGCGCGGCGGTGGTGACGCCGGGCGGCCACCGGCGCTTTGCCACGTCCGAGATCGTCGATTCGCGGCGCGAAGCCGCCGATGGCGCGGCCGGGTGATGGCAGGGGATACTCCGCCAATATCGGGGTCGCCGAGGCTCGAGCGCGGCCAGATTGCCTGGAGCGTTCTGCTCAACTCCATCCTGGTCGCGGCCTTCGTGCTGGGGGCCATCCCGATGGTCGCCATCGCCCACGGCTTCATCGAGATGGTGTCGCAGTCGAAGATTCGCAGCGGCGCCGACTGGGTCGCGTACGGCTTCGCGTTCACCGGCCTGTTTCTCGGTGCGATCTTTTTCGCGTACGCGATCAAGTACTACCTGAGCACCGCGATGGTGCTGGTCACGACACTTGCCGGCGGCGGCGGGCGCAACGGCAATGGTCACGGATCAAACGGCTCCTCCTACTCGAACGGGCTCAATCGCATCAATGGCAACGGCAACGGGTACCACATCGACCTCGGGTACCACCCTTTTGTCT
>DATHDR010000291.1:0-2090 GCA_035318965.1 Verrucomicrobiia bacterium
ACCGCTGTATTGGGTTTGTGTGAGCCGGCTGGAGATACGCCCTCGTACTTGAAGTAGATGTGGGCTGGGGTATCAAGCGCCTTTTCGAGTCGCTCGGCGCGATAGAGCGGGCTCGGCCGCCAGATTCGGTAGATATCCCGCACCTCCTCGGGGATCTCGATCCACGGCTCGGCGGATACCTCCTGGGCGATGATGGCCTGCGGGAAGATCGGCGCGAGATCTGCCGGTCCCATGGGCTGCAGCGTTTGCGGATTCAGATAGGGAAAGGGAGGCGCCGGGAGGTCGGGCAGGATGTTGTACCAGCGCTCGGGAATATCGCTCTCGCTGAGCAGGATCTTCTTGACCATGCCGCCCCTCCTGAATGACCCTCTAACGGTCGCGCCCCAAGGGTAGACCCTTATGCATCGCCTGTGACGGGCCGCCACCGCCGGTGACCGCTCCGCGTGCCGCCGCGGATCAGCTCGAGGCGGGGACGCGGACCGTCGGCGCGCCCTGACGGAGGTTTTCGGCTGCCCCGCTGGAACTGCACCGGCCACTGGACCCGGTGCTCCTGGTCGGCGGCCGCATGCAGCGTCCAGGCCGGGTCGTAGAGGTGGGCGCGACCAAGGGCGCACAGATCCGCGCGGCCGGCAAGGATGATCGTGTTCACGTCGTCGTAGCCGCTGATCGCGCCGACAGCGATGGTCGGGATTCCCGTCACGTTTCTGATCCGGTCGGCGAAAGGCGTCTGGTAGCTTCGCCCAACGACTGGATTCTCTTCGGCCACCGTCTGCCCGGTAGAGACGTCGATCGCGTCGACTCCGTGCCTGGCAAAGGCGCGAGCGACCTCCACCGACTCATCGGCGCTCAATCCCCCTTCGTACCAGTCCGACGCCGACACGCGCACTGTCATAGGTTTGCCGGCCGGCCATGCTGAGCGGATCGCGTCGAACACCTCGAGCGGGTAGCGCAGGCGGTTCTCGAGGCTCCCGCCGAAAGCATCACCCCGCAGATTGGTCAGAGGTGAGATGAAGCTCGCGAGCAGATAGCCGTGCGCGCAGTGCAGCTCGAGGAGGTCGAAATCGGCGTGCGCCGCCATTCGCGTCGCGGCGACGAATTGGTCGCGGACATGGTCCATGTCATCCCGGTTCATCTCGCGAGGGGTCTGGCTGACAGGCAGGTAGGGCAGCGGTGAAGGCGCCATCAGCTCCCAATTTCCGCTGGCCAACGGCTCGTCCATGCCTTCCCACATCAGCTTGGTGGAGCCCTTCCGGCCCGAGTGGCCCAGCTGGATCCCGATCTTCGCCGGCGTGCGCTGGTGGACGAACTCCACCAACCGAGCGAACGCCGATTCGTGCTCTGGCTTGTACAGGCCCGCGCAACCCAGAGTGATCCGGCCTTCACGCGACACGCAAACCATCTCGGTCATCACCAGTCCCGCGCCGCCCAGCGCCTTGCCGCCGAGGTGCACGAGATGAAAATCGCCGATCAGCCCGTCATCGGACATGTACATGTCCATGGCCGAGACGATCACGCGGTTGGCCAGACCGAGCTCGCGGAGCCGGATCGGGGCGAACATGGGTGGGACCGGTTCGCGGCTGTCGCAGAACCAGCTCTCGACGCCGGAGACGAACTCAGGATCCCTGAGCTTGAGGTTCGAGTACGTCACGCGGCGGCTGCGAGTGAGCAAGTTGAAGGCAAACTGCGGCGGCTCTTGCCGCATGTACTGGGAGATGTTCTCGAACCATTCCAGGCTCGCCTGCGCTGCGCGCTGCGCGCTTTCGACCACCGGCCGTCGTTCGGTTTCGTAAGCGACTAGCGCATCGTCCACCGTGTGGTTTTCGTGCAGGCATGCGGCCAGCGCAAGCGCGTCCTCCATGGCGAGCTTTGTTCCCGAGCCGATGGAGAAGTGAGCCGTGTGGGCCGCATCCCCGATGAGCAGCACGTTGCCGTCGCGCCACGACCGAGCGCGCACGGTGGCGAACCGGATCCAGCGGCTGTTGTTGGCGACGAGCTCGTGTCCGTCCAGCACGTCCGCGAAGATCTCCGCGCAGAACGCGATGCCTGCTTGATCGCTTTCGCCCGGGTTCCATGAACGCTCTGAGGCATCC
>DATHDR010000292.1:0-2275 GCA_035318965.1 Verrucomicrobiia bacterium
TTACATAGGCCGCGGTCAGGCCGCCGTCGACGAGAAACGTGGTGCCGTTCACGTAGCTCGACTCATCGCTGGCCAGGAACAGGGCGGCGTTGGCGATCTCGCGAGCCTGCGCCAGGCGGCCCATCGGTAGGTGAACCCGGCGCCGCTCGAGAGCACCCGGCGTCTCATTTAGCAGGCGCATCAGCAGCGGCGTCTCGACCGGGCCGGGACACAGAGCGTTCACGCGAACTCCCTGGCGCGCGAACTGCACCGCCAGCTCGCGGCTCATCGACAGCACCGCACCCTTGGACGCTGTGTACGCGATCTGCGAGGTGGCGGCTCCGACCAGCGCGACAAAAGAGGCGACGTTGATCACCGATCCGCCCCCCGCCTTAAGCAGGTGCGGGATGCCGTATTTGCAGCAGTGGTAGACGCCTTTGGCGTTCACCGCCTGGACGCGATCCCAGGCATCAGGCTCGGTGGTCAGGATCGAGTCGTCGTCCGCAGGCATGATGCCCGCGTTGTTGTAGAGCACGTCGACCTTGCCGTAGCGCTCGGCGGTCGCTTCATACATCGCGTGCACGGTCTTCGCATCACTGACATCGGCCTGGAAGAAGAAAGCGTCTCTGCACTCGGACGCGGTCTTCTCGCCCGCCTCCTTGCCAACGTCCGCGACGCACACGCGCGCACCCTCCGATGAGAAGAGGAGAGCCGCTTCGCGACCGATGCCGCCGGCCGCGCCGGTGATCACCGCGACCTTACCTTCGAGCCTACCCACGCTCAAAGAGCCTTTCGCGCTCATAACCGGTAACCACTTTGTCGAACTGCGACTGCTCGGTGCGGGCGTAATTGAGGTAGTGGTCGATCACATCGTCCCCGAACGCTTTCCTGGCCATCGTCCCGTTCTCCAGCGCGGCGATCGCATCGCGAATCGCGTGAGGGAATCTCTCGACATCCGACTCGTAGGCATTGCCTTTGAAGGCAGGCCCCAGCTCGAGCTTCTGCTCGATGCCGTGCAGCCCGGCCGCGATCAGGGCGGCGATGGCCAGGTACGGGTTGACGTCTGCTCCCGGGATACGCGATTCGGTGCGCAGGTGCTGGCCGTGACCGACGATCCGAAAACCGCACGTCCGGTTGTCGTGGCCCCAGGCAAGCGTGGTCGGCGCCCACGACGCTGCCGCATATCTCTTGTACGAGTTGATGTTCGGCGCCAGGAAGATGGCGATCTCGCCGGCACACGCGATGTGCCCCGCCAGGTAGCGCTTGAACGTGTCCGACTCGCCATCAAATGTGTTGCGCCCGTCCTTCCAGAGGCTGGAATGTACGTGGCACGAGCTGCCGATCCAGCGGTGGTCGGGCTTCGCCATGAACGTTACGGAGCAGCCTTGCTGGTGGGCCATCTCCTTGATCCCGTTCTTGTAGATGACGTGGTTGTCGGCCATCGTCAGCGCGTCCGAGAAGTGGAAGTTGATCTCCTGCTGGCCCGGCCATGCCTCGCCCTTCGAGCTCTCCACCTTGATGCCGGCTTCCTTCATTCCCTTGCGCACCGACCTGATGAAAGGCTCGTCGTAGGTGGTGGCGAGCACGTGGTAGTCGAGGATGTATGGGACCGACGGAGTGAGATCGGTGTAGTTCTTGGCGTGCGCTTCCGCGAACGTCTCTTTGATGAGGTAGAACTCGAGCTCTGTGCCGAACATCGGCTCGAAGCCCATCGCTTTTGCGCGTTCGATCTGCGCTCTCAGCACCTGGCGCGGCGAGGGTTTCACCGGCGAGCCGTCGTGCCATGCGACGTCGCTCAGCACAAGTGCTGTTCCCTCCAGCCACGGAATCCTCCGCAGGGTCGCGAAGTCCGGGACCATGTCGAAGTCCCCGTACCCGCTCTCCCAGTTCGCCATCGCGTATCCGGGCACGGGGTCCATGTCCATGTCAACGGCGAGCAGGTAGTTGCACCCTTCGACAGCCTCGCCGTGCCCGGCCGACTCCATGAAGTATTCGGCGTCGACGCGCTTGCCCATCAGCCGGCCCTGCATGTCAGTGAAGGCGACCACGACCGTGTCGATCTCGCCCTTCTTGGTCGCGGCGCCCAGCTGCTCTTTCGTCAGCAAGTCCAGTCCACCACAGCTCCGCGCTCATTTTGGCGCGGAGCTGGTTCAGTCTGCCTCGTCAGACTTTGATCTCGGCCACGCTGGTCTTCCCGTAGCCCTCCGTCTCCGGGTGACCGTGCTCGCCGAGGGTGAGCGCGAACTCCTCCTCCGGTGAGAGCACCAGCCGGTGCCGTCCAACG
Organism: Verrucomicrobiia bacterium; assembly: GCA_035318965.1. GTDB lineage: Bacteria > Chloroflexota > Dormibacteria > Dormibacterales > Dormibacteraceae > Palsa-870. The sequence goes on from DATHDR010000292.1 coordinate 2,264, forward strand.
AGCGCGAAGTAC
>DATHDR010000293.1:0-3019 GCA_035318965.1 Verrucomicrobiia bacterium
CTCCGGACACGACCATTCATCTTCAGTCGCGTGAACGGGTTCTCATGCGCCGCGAGGTAGTCGGCGCCCTCGCCTTCGTAGTCCCACGACGGCGTATCGGCTTCCGTTGCCTCGACCTCGAGCCAGAGGTCGATCGCCATCGCCATGCAGTCGAAGCCTGGACCGATGTTCGCGATCGAGGCCGGCACGCGTACTCGCATTACAGCTTCAAGACCTTAGCGAGTGTGCGCGCATCTCCGTCGAGCTCGATGGGCGGTTCGACGTTCGTGAGCGCGGCGTCGGGGTCTTTCAAGCCGGAGCCGGTCAGGACGACCACTGTGGTCGAGCTCTTGTCGATCTTGCCGTCGCGAACCAGGCGGAACAGCAACGCCAATGGCGCGGCCGAGGCGGGCTCCGCGAAAAGGCCCTCGCTGTTGGCCAGGCGGATCTGGGCAGACAGGATCTCGATGTCAGTCACCGAGGCGATCATTCCGCCCGACTCGTCTCGCGCGGTCGTGGCCCCTTCCCAGGACGCTGGGTTTCCGATCCTGATCGCCGAGGCGACCGTCTTGGGGTCGGCGACCGGGTGACCGGTGACGATCGGCGCAGCGCCTTCGGCCTGTGCGCCGACCATGCGAGGCAGACGCGTCGTCCGCCCCGCCGCGTGATACTCGCGAAAGCCTTTCCAGTAAGCGGTGATGTTGCCGGCGTTGCCGACGGGCAGGATCAGGTAGTCGGGCGCATCGCCAAGTGCGTCGACCACCTCGAACGCGGCGGTCTTTTGACCCTCGATCCGGTGTGGGTTGATCGAGTTCATCAGCGCCACCGGGTAGTGGCTCGTCAGGTCGCGGACCGTCTCCAGCGCCGAATCGAAATTGCCTTTCAGCGCGACGACCTTGGCGCCGTACATGAGAGCTTGCGAGAGTTTGTTCAAGGCGATTTCACCTGACGGGACGACGACGATCGCGCGCACACCGGTTCGTGCGGCGTAGGCCGCCATCGACGCCGAGGTATTGCCGGTCGACGCGCACATCAGGACCCTGCTGCCGGCCTCCAGAGCCTTGGCCACGGCAACGACCATGCCGCGATCTTTGAAAGAGCCGGTCGGGTTCAGTCCCTCGTACTTGAAGTACAGGCGCTCGAGGCCGAGCGCGCGACCGATGTTGCGGCTGTGGACGAGAGGCGTCGAGCCCTCGTTGAGGTCGACGTCCGGGGTGGCCGGGCCGATCGGCAGGTGCTCGCGGTAGCGAGCGATGACTCCCACGATTCCTCTCTTTACGCCTCGATCGGTCTTTCAAAAGACGCGAAGCGTCTCTTTAGGTCTTTCAAAAGACGCGTAGAAACGACGAGACCGCATGCACCGGTTGGAGCGCCGCCATCCTGACGCGGGCCTTCTGAAGGCTGGCCTCGAGCGAAGGATGCGTGGTGACGACGAGCTCAACGGTCTGGTCCTGTGACCACGCGTCCTTCTGAATGAAGCTCGAGATGCTGACGCCCTCTTCAGCGAAGACCTGGCCGATCGCCGCGAGCACACCGGCCCGGTCGTCCACGCGAATCCGGTAGTAAGCGCGCGTCATCACCTCACCCATCGGCACGACGCCGATCCTGTCGTCAAAGCTGAACGACGGCCGGCTCTGCACGCCGCGGCGAATCGAGCGGGCGAGGTCGATCAGATCGCCGACCACCGCCGACGCGGTGGGCCGGCCGCCGGCGCCCTGTCCCACGAGCAAGACCTGCCCGACGAGGTCGCCTTCGACGAAGACCGCGTTCTCTGCGCCCTCGACGCGCGCCAGGGGATGTTCGAGCGGGACCATCGCCGGGTGCACTCGGGCTTCGACCCGCCCCGGATGGCGCTGGGTGTGCGCGATGAGCTTGATCGCGTAGCCAAGCTCGCGCGCGTAGCGGAAGTCGACCGGCTCGACGCCTTCGATGCCTTCGCGATAGATCTCATCGGGACGCACCTTGATCTCATAGGCGATCGACGCGAGGATCGCGAGCTTGTACGTGGCGTCGTATCCCCCGACGTCGTCGGTTGGATCGGCCTCCGCATAGCCGGCCGCCTGCGCCTCGGCGACCGCGTCGCTCATCGAGAGCCCGGCGGCCGCCATCCGGCCGAGCACGTAGTTGGTGGTCCCGTTGATGACCGCCGACACCCTTTCGATCCGATTCGCCTGAAGGTCCGTCCGGAAGGTGCTGATGAGCGGGATGCCGCCGCCGACCGCAGCCTCGAAATAGAGGTCGACATTCTTCTCCACGGCCGCATCCAGGAGCTCTGGGCCGTGCTTTGCCATCACGACCTTGTTGGCCGTAATGACATGCTTGCCGGCTGCGATGGCGCGCTCGAGGTAGCTCCGCATCGGTTCGTCGCCGCCGGCGACCTCCACCAGCACGTCGATGGCAGGATCTTCCAGCACATCGGCCGGGTCGAGGGTGAGCAGGTCCGGCGCGATCTCGATTGCGCGGCGCTTTTTCAAGTCCCGAACCAGCACGCGCTTCAGGCATAGCTCGACGCCGGCGCGGCGCGAGAGCTGCGGCAGGGCCGTCAGCAACCGCTCCGCCACCTGCGATCCAACCGTGCCGAGTCCGATCAGCCCCACATTGAGGGGGCGCTGAGCCATGGCTGTGTATTCTCCCTGCCGTGGCCCTGATCCTGCGCGAAGCGGACGTTCAGCAAGTGATCGAGATGGACGACATCATCCCGGCGGTCGCAGCAGCAATGAAGGAGCTGGGCGAAGGCGTCGCCCAAAACGAGCCGCGCCGGCGGGCCTTTGCACCTGGCGGGCTGCTCAACGTGATGTTCGCCTCGTACCCAGGCGGTCGCTGCACTGGGCTCAAGGCCTACACCGTCGCTGACGGCCATGTACGCCATCTGGTCGTGCTCTTTGGGCTCGACGGTTCGCTGGAAGCCCTGATCGAAGCCGATTTCATGGGCTCCTACCGAACCGGCGCAGCGACAGCCGTGGCGGTGAGGGCGCTCGCGCGTCCGGGTCCACTGACGGTCGCCCTGATCGGAGCCGGCTGGCAGGCGGGCACCCAAGCG
>DATHDR010000294.1:0-3576 GCA_035318965.1 Verrucomicrobiia bacterium
CCCATTCGCGTAGCCAAGCGCCGCGACCGCATCCGACATCTAATACCAAATCCCAGGAATTGTGACTCGTTGACGATTGAACGAAGCCGCTGTCGCGGCGTGAACGGCGAGGTCGCGTGAAGGGCCTCCTGCCTGAGAGGATGTGGGTGTTGCAGCCCACCCCCCAGACAGGAGGTTTCCAGATGGCCACAATGAGCCCTTTGCGCCGTCGCATGATCGAGGACATGACCGTCCGTAATTTGTCGCCGGCGACGCAGCGATCCTACATCAGTGCGGTTTCGAAGTTCAGCCGCTATTTCGGCAAATCTCCGGATCGGTTGGAACTGGAAGACGTCCGCGCCTTCCAGGTTCATCTTGTTTCGACGGGCATCTCGTGGCCAGCCTTGAACCAGATCGTCTGCGCGATACGGTTTTTCTACGGCGTCACGCTTGGCGAGGCGGCTGTTCCGGAGCGCATTCCCTACGCGCGACAGCCCCTCAAACTGCCGGTCGTGCTGAGCGCCGACGAAGTCGTGCAGTTCCTCGAGGCCGTGTCGAGCCTGAAGAGCCGCGCCGCGCTCACGACCGCTTATGCGGCCGGGCTCAGGGCCTCCGAGGTCGCGGGACTGCGGATCGAAGACATCGACAGCGCCCGCGGTGTCATCCAGGTGCGCCACGGCAAGGGGGCGAAGGATCGCAACGTGATGCTGTCGCCCCAACTGCTTGGCATCCTGCGCACCTACTGGCGGCTCGCCCGGCCGCGGCTTTATCTGTTCCCTGGGCGTGACGAAGATCATCCGATCGATCAGACCGTGTTGCACGCCGCGTGCCGGTCGGCAGTGAAGGCTGCGGGCCTGACCAAGCGCGTCACGCTGCACACGCTGCGCCACAGCTTCGCGACGCATCTTCTCGAGAACGGAACCGACATCCGGATCATCCAGGTCCTGCTCGGGCACAATAATTTGTCGTCGACGGCGCGCTACACGCAGGTCTCCACCCATACGATCCGGGCAACGCAGAGCCCGCTCGATCGCCTGTCGCTTGAGGTGACGCCACCTGGATGACCCGCATCGGGATGCGGGTCATGACCCGTCCCGACGTCCGCTCTAACAGGCCCGCCATCGACGGACGAATGCCTCGCATTCGCCTGGAGGTTGCCGATATCCTGCGTCGGCATGGCGACGCCTATCGTCGTGACCATGCCGGCCATCTCGGTCGCGTCGAGCGACGCGTAATGAGCGCGGTCGTTGCGTGCCGAACCGAGGCGCTCGGCGGCCACATAGAGGCTTGCGACGACTGCGGCATGACTCGCATCGCCTATAATTCCTGCCGTAATCGTCACTGTCCGAAGTGTCAGGGGCCAGCCCGAGCCGCGTGGCTTGCCGCGCGGGAAGCAGACCTGCTTCCGGTTCCCTATTTCCACGTCGTCTTTACGCTGCCGGCGCCGATCACCGCGATCGCCTTCCAGAACAAGGCCATCGTTTACGCGATCCTGTTCAAGGCCGCCGCCGAGGCGATGTCGACGCTCGCCGCCAATCCGCGTCGGCTCGGCGCCGAGATTGGCGTCGTCGCCGTCCTGCACACATGGGGGCAGGCGCTGACGCATCATCCCCATGTTCACTGCGTCGTGCCGGGCGGCGGCCTATCGCCTGATGGGACGCGCTGGATCGCCAGCCGACCGAACTTCTTCCTGGCCGTCAAACCGCTGTCCCGGCTCTTTCGCTGGCTTTTTCTCAAACATCTGACCGCGGCCTTCAACGCCGGCGCCTTGCGTTTCTTCGGCGATCTTGCGTCTCTGGCCAGGCCCGACACTTTCACGGGTTGCATCAAAGCCATGCGACGCATCAACTGGGTTGTTTACGCCAAGCGGCCCTTCGGCGGACCCGCACAGGTCCTGGCCTATCTCGGCCGCTACACCCATCGCGTCGCGATTGCCAACAGCCGGCTCGTTGCTCTCGACGACGATCATGTCGCCTTCACCTGGAAGGATTACCGTCAGAACGGCGCGACAAAAATCATGAAGCTCAAGCCCGAGGAGTTCATTCGCCGCTTCCTTATTCACACGCTGCCCGACGGTTTCCACCGCATCCGCCATTTCGGCTTCATGGCCAACCGCCATCGCACTGCCAAGCTCGCCCTTTGCCGCTCCGTTCTTAATCATGAGCAGACAGCGCCAAACAATGGCGAGCCGTCGCCCGTGGATTCGGAAGCTCAGACGTGGGCCGAGGTTCCTGCCTGTCCCGATTGTGGTGGCGTCATGCGCATAATCGAGCGCTTTCGACACAGCTTCAGCCGCTCCAGCCCTCGAACATCTCCGTTCCGATGCGACACATCGTGAGCCAGGTCATGCCGTGCACAATCATCGCGCGCCATTTCGCTCCCAGCGTCGATCATCACGGACGGTGTCGAATCCGTGCTGCCACACAACGCAACAACAGTCGGTCGCCGCAGCAGACTATCAATCGCGATCGCCTGCGAAGCGCTCCTGGCCACAAATTGTCGCCGATGCGCAAGCGTCCCTCTCCGCTGCTGGCATATAGCCAACCGATAGGGACCTGTGATCTCGAACAATCCCCATAGCCTTACCACTGTGCATACCCTCCCGCGCCTTCGTTCAATCCGGCTTCAATGAGGTCGCGTAACATGCGCCTGCCGCGTCCTTGCGTGAGCGCGACCTCACAGAACCCTCCAGATTCCCTTTTAGGAGCAAATCAGATTCAAGGCTGCTTTTGGGGAGGCAGTCTTGGGTGTGATGGAACGGTTGGTTTTGAGCGACGCGGCGTGGGAGCGGATAGCGCCGCTGATCATAGGCCGGCCTGACCAGAAAGGCTCGACTGGGCGCGACAACCGGATGTTCGTGGAAGGCGTGCTTTGGATCGTGCGTACGGGCTCTCCCTGGCGTGATCTGCCGGAAGCGTTCGGGGATTGGAACAGTGTATTCCGTCGCTTCAGTCGTTGGAGCCTCAAGGGTGTTTGGTGGCGGATCTTCGAGGCGATGTCCGATGATCCGGACTTCGAATATCTGATCGTCGACTCCACCATCGTCCGAGCCCACCAGCACGCTGCCGGGGCCAAAAAAGGGGGTCTGAAGATCAGGCGATCGGCCGCTCGCGCGGTGGCCTGAGCACCAAGATTCATATGGCCGTTCGAGGCCTGGGATGTCCCGTGCGGTTCATGCTGACCGCAGGTCAGAAGGGCGATGCACCGCAAGCGGCTGCTTTGCTGGAAGGCTTACCTGCCGAGGTCGTCATGGCCGACACAGCCTACGACGCCGATCATTTGCGCCAGGCCATCGCTGCCAAAGGCGCGCTCGCCGTCATCCCCAACAACCCGTCACGGGCGCTCAAATATCCGCTCGACAAGCATCTCTATGCCCAGCGCCATCTCGTGGAGTGCTGCTTCTCAAAACTCAAACAATTCCGCCGCGTCGCAACCCGTTTCGAAAAGACAGCCCGAAATTACCTTGCCGTCGTCACTCTCGCAGCCATCATCTTATGGATGCGATAAGTGTCCACACCACCAAGGGCTCGGTTCGGCGGGGACAGGTAAAGGCCGACGATATCGCGTACCTTATCGACGAACAGCGGATCGCTCGAC
>DATHDR010000295.1:0-5083 GCA_035318965.1 Verrucomicrobiia bacterium
CGCCGACGGGGTCATCATCGGCTACCTCGTCGATCCGACCTTCCGCGGAGGGGTGCTCATCAAGCACTCGACCAGCGAGGGCGTCGTGATCACGCAGTACTGGCATGTCTGGCTCAAACCGGGGTTTGGCGTGGGCACGCCGGTGGCGCGCGGGCAGGCGTTCGCTGACGTCGCCAACATGGGGTCGCTCACCCACCTCCACTTCGCCGTCTATCGAGGCGACTACGACCCTCACTCGTGGAACGGCGCGCTGCCGCCCACCTCGTGCTCCGGCTTTCCGGCGTTCCCCTACAACTTCGTCGAGCCAAACGCTTTCATCAAGTCCCACCTGGAGCCGGCCGCGCCGGTCAAGAAGCGGGGCAAGTAGCGCCTCTCCCCTCACAAGCAGGTACCTGAGAACAGGTACCTCCGGGGTCCGGATTCAGGTGTTTGTCGCCTTATGACGGGTACACCCCCAAACCTAGTCTCGTCTCACGGCCTCCGCGAAAGCGGGACCGAATAAAAACGGTAGGAGACAGAGGAAATGGAAGCCAGGGCAGAGTTTCGTCAGCCGCGTATCTCGAAGGGTCTTGTCGCGGTCGTCGCGGTGAGCATCGCGTTGGGCCTGGGCGTAATGGCCGGCACCGTGGCCAAGAACAACGGTTCGGCAGCCACGACACAGACCCACTCGATCAGCCAGGGTCAGGGTGGATCCGCGCTTCAGTCCGTGCGCCACGGTGGCATGCAGGCTGTCGAAGAGAACGCGGCCGTTTCAACCTCCGTCGGACCGGACGACCGGGCAGCCACCAGCACCTCGCTGGCCCCCATCGCCGGGCGTGGAGTCTCGCCGGACGCAGCGGACCGCAAGGCCGGCCTGAAGACGGGCAACGCCTTCGTCGCGCCGGACGCAGCGGACCACAACACGGCAGCGCCGAAGTACTTCGCGCCGGACGCTCTCGGATACCGCGAGGGCTAAGACGTTCTCCCCGCGCAACCCGATACCCCTCGGGTGCGATCCAGTGAGAGAGGGATCTACCGAGATCCCTCTCTTGATTTGTGCACCCAGCGCATCGTCGAAATGTTCGGCTGGTGGGCGAAGATGGGCCGGTGAACACGGTTGCAGTGAGGGGACGCCACGTTGATGCCACCCCGAACAACCTTCCCCGCCACCTCACGAGCTTCGTCGGCCGCGAAGCCGACCTTCGCGTGCTCAAGACCCAGGTGCGCACGGCTCGCATCGTCACGCTCATCGGCACCGGGGGCGCAGGCAAGAGCCGGCTGGCCGCAGAGACCGCCAGGGCCGTTCCCGACGTCTGGCCCGATGGAGCCTGGTGGATCGAGCTCGAGGCGGCCAAGGACACGGCCGGAGCGGTGGTCGGCATGCTCGAGCTGCCCGGCCGTGGGCCGGCTCAGAACGTCGCCCTGTCATGGCTCGCCGCCAAGCGAGCGCTGCTGGTCCTCGACAACTGCGAACAGCTGGTGGCCGATTGCGCCGCCTTCAGCCAGGCCGCGCTCGAGCGCTGCCCCGAGCTCACGATCATCGCCACCAGCCGGGAGCCGCTCGGCGTGCCCGGCGAGGTGCGCTGGCCGGTCGCGTCGCTTCGCGATTCCGATGCCCTCCAGCTGTTCGAGGCCCGCGCGCGTCTGGTCTCGCCCGACTTCAAGATCGCGGCGCACAACCACGACCCGGTGGAGCAGATCTGCGAGCGGCTCGACCGCCTACCCCTGGCCATCGAGATGGCCGCGGCGCGGCTCGACGTGATGAGCGAGAAGGAGCTGTTGAACAATCTCAACGATCGATTCCGGCTGCTCACGGCCGGAACTCGAGGCGCGCCCCAGCGTCAGCAGACGATGGCCGCGGCCATCGACTGGAGCCACCGCCTGCTGACCGACCACGAAGCGCGACTGTTCCGGCGCCTCGCGGTATTCCAGGGCGGCTTCACCCTGGAGGGTGCCGACGCTGTGTGCGCCGAGGAAACCGACGCCAACGTGATGGGGCTGCTTGGAGGCCTGGTTCGGAAATCCATGGTGGTCGCCGACCGGCTGGATGACGGCAGCACGCGCTTCCGGCTGCTCGAGTCGCACCACGCCTACGCGCTCGAGCGTTTGCTCGAGCGTGGCGAGCTCGAGGACACGAAAAAGCGCCATTACGTGTACTTCACGGACCGCCTGGCGGCTCGCACCACTTCGTGGATTGGGCCGAAGGCCGAGGGGCCGGCGGCCGGAATCGAGGGGCAGAAATGGAAGACGCGGGAGTCGGCCAACCTTTGGGCCGCCCTCAGCTGGGCGCGGGAGAACGCTGAGGACATGGGTCTCAGCCTGGCCATCGAGGTCGCCGATTTCGAGTTCACCGATCACGCCCGTGCGCGGACGCTCTTGCTCGACCTGCTCGCGCGGTCACCCGTCCAGGGCGCTCTGCGCGCCAGGGCCCTCAACCTGGCGGCACGACTTACCTCGAGGCAGGCGGACCCCGCCAACAGCAAATCGCTGGCGGACAGCAGTGTGGCCGTGGCCCGCGAGGTTGGCGACCCAGAGCTCATCGCGCAGGCGCTGAGCGGAGCCGGCGTCGTCTACCACGCTGCCGGCGAATACGCCATCGCCAGCCAGATGTATGGCGAAGCCCTTGAGCTGTTGAAAGCTTCGAACAGCCGGCGGCTGGCGATCGAAACCCAGAACCAGCTTGGCGTGCTCACGACCGAGCAAGGCCAACCCGGAAAGGCGCTTGAAATGCTGAGCGAGTGCGTGCAGTTCAGCCGGTCACAGCGGGACGAGCTCGGCACCGCTCGCTTTCTCGAGAGTCTTGCCAACGCGCAGCTTGGATTGGGCGACGTGGATGGCGCCGCCGCGAGCTGGACGGAGTCTCTCTCCATCCACCAGGAGCTCAACGACCCGTTCGGGACCATCTGGTGCGTCGGAGGTCTGGTGCTCGTTGCCGCCGCACGCAAAGACGACGAGCGAGCCTTGCGTCTGGCGGCGATCGTCGACCACATGTCGCGTGAGTGGTCGTTGAGCGCGTGGCCGGCGAGGGTCAACCAGATCGAGATGGCAGCTCGAGACGCCAGGGCTCGGCTCGGTGCACGCAAGGGCGAGGGCGCCTGGAACGACGGTCAGGGGATGAGCACCGCGCGAGCCCTGGAGTACGCGCTGGGTGAAGACAAGCTGGAGGCTCGGATCGCTGTCGATGCCGGCCCGTTGAGCCGTCGCGAGCGAGAGGTGGCCGCGATGGTGGCCGCGGGCATGACCAGCCGCGCGATCGCCGAGCGGCTGTTCATCGCCGAACGCACCGTCGAGGGTCACCTCGAACGGATCCGCAACAAGCTTGGCGTTCGCTCGCGAACGGAGGTCGCCGTGTGGGCTGTCGAGCACGGCCTCGGCCCGTCGAAGCTTGACAAGGCTCCGCCCGAGAGTACTGTCTGACCGGGAAGCATCCAAGCGCTTATGGGAGGGGTCCAAAATGAGCTGGCGTCCAGACGATTCGTTTCTCAACCCGGGTGGCCACCGTGAGTCTCAGGGAGTGCAGCGCGTCCGGCAGGTTCTGCGGAACCATGGTCACAACGACATCGGAGACGGGGTTCTCACGTCCCAGGACCAGGGCATGCAAGACATCCTGAACGAGCTGAGCCGCACCCAGGGAATGCCGCCAGGGTTCCAGCAGTGGCAGCTACCGCTCGGGGTCGGCGACAACCACACGGTGCTCGCCTTCATGACTGAGGCCGCGGCAGGTGCGGTGCTGCCGGCGCATTCGCATGAGGCCGACCTTTTTCGTGTGGTGGTGGCCGGATCGCTGGAATTCAACGGCGTGCAGCTGGGGACCGGCGACTGGATGTTCATCCCCAAGGGCACGACCTATCAGTACACAGCGGCATCGAACCCGGGCGCCACGACCCTCCACTGTTACGGCCCGAAGATCTAACGGAGGGGGTTCAGGCGCGCCTTTCGATCAGCTCGGCGATGGAACCTTCGAACTTCGCCAGGCGCCTGTGAACCTCGATCACCTCGTCTGAGCTGACCGGATCGGTCATATCGATGTCCGTCAGGTGCTCGGTCCATTCCGTGCCGCACTCGCACCGGTGGAACAGGTAACGGTCGGTGTGGGAGCGGTAGGTGTAGACGGACGCCTCTTTCTTGCGCCGTCCGCAGGCACATTTGCCTCTGTCTGGTTCCAACTTCGACTTTTGCAATGACGTGATCCTTGACCTGTATAACGAACCAGAATCCAGTTTCGTTGCATGGTACACGCAGCGTCTTCCATTTGGAAGAATTATCAGTTTGTAAACGCCAGGTCGCCCGTTATCCGGCGGAGTTGAGCTCCGTGAGCAGACCCTCGAGGTCCCTCAGGCGCTCGGTCCTGGCGGCGTGTTCGAGCGTCTGGTACTGGGAAAGGACGTCGACGAAACCCTCACCGAGGTCGTAGCCGTGCTTTTTCAACAGCTCGCGGCCGGTGTCGCCGAGGGTTGCGACCACGTCGCGCACCTTGCTGTGGGGGCCGAAAGCGTGGACGGCGGTTTCAGGCACTCGGCGGCGGCTCCAGCTTGCGCAGGACCACCCGGTGACCGTGCCAGTGGTCGGGCACGCCCACCGGCTCGTCTCCCTGGTAGCTGAGCTCCAGGCACCAGACGCCGTCGACCTGCACCGGGGCGACCGACAGCTTCGTCTTCGGGTTCTTGGGCTGGAGCGCCTGGATGAGCGCCACGCCGTAGAGGACGAGCGCGCCGGGCAGGTTGATCGTGTTGATCCGGCCGCCCTCGCTGGAGCCGTCGACGCCGGACGTGCGGGAGCCAAGGGCGTGGGTCATTTCCGTAAGAGTAAGAGGTTCCACCCTCCCCCACCCGGCGCTTCGCGCCACCCTCCCCCAGCGGGGGAGGGAATTAGCGCTCGAGGGCTGCCACGATCACCCTTACTGCTTTTTCGTACCCCACCCGCGCTTCGCGCCACCCTCCCCCTGCGGGGGAGGGAATTAGCGCTCGAGGGCTGCCACGATCACCCTTACTGCTTACCCCACCCGGCGCTTCGCGCCACCCTCCCCCTGCGGGGGAGGGGAGTCAGCGGTCGAGGGCTGCCACGATCACCCTTACTGCTTTTTCGTACCCCAGACGGCCCGTGT
>DATHDR010000296.1:0-6238 GCA_035318965.1 Verrucomicrobiia bacterium
TCGAGCATGATCACGCGGTCGGCGACGCCCATGCCGAGCGCGCCGCCGCTGCCCCCCTCGCCGATCACAGCCGCGACGATGGGCACCGGGATGCGGAACCACTCCATGATCGCCTCCGCGATCGCGGCGGCGATGCCGCGCTCCTCGGCCCCGGCACCTGGGTAGGCGCCCGGAGTGTCGATCAGCGACACGATGGGAAATCCGAACTTCGCCGCGTGATGCGCCAGGCGAATCGCCTTGCGGTAGCCCTCGGGATGCATCATGCCCCAGTTCCGGGACACCCTCTCCTTGAGGCTCCTGCCCTTCTGATGCCCGAGGAACATGGTCGTCCGGCCGTGCCAGGTGCCAACGCCACCGACCAGGGCGGGATCATCGCCTGAGAGCCGGTCGCCGTGCAGCTCGATGAAGTCCGGAGCCAGCCGCTTGATGTAATCGAGCGAGTAAGGCCGATCCGCGTGGCGGGCCAGCTCGATCACCTGCCATACCGTCAGGGTCGTTTCGTCCGGCTTGCGTCCGTGGCGGGTCATGGGTACATCTCGAGCAGATGCGCGAGCAGCCGGCGGAGCTCGGTACGTGGAAGCACCAGGTCGACCTGGCCGTGCGCGAGCTGGAACTCGGCGCTCTGAAAGCCGGGAGGGAGATCGGCGTAAGTCGCCTGCTTGATCACCCGCGGTCCAGTGAAACCGATTGCAGCGCCCGGCTCGGCGATGTTGATGTCGCCCAACAGCGCCAGCGATGCGGCGGTGCCACCAAACGTGGGATCGGTCAGCACGGCGAAGTACGGCACCCCGGCGGCATGCAGGCGGCCGAGTGCGGCATTCACCTTGGCCAGCTGCATCAGGGCGAGCACGCCCTCCTGCATGCGGGCACCGCCCGAGGCGGACACCAGCACGTACGGGATGCCCACGCTCGCGGCCTGCTCCATGCCGCGCGCGAGGCGCTCGCCCGCGACGATGGATAGCGTTCCACCGACAAAGCGAAAGTCGAACGCCGCCAGCCAGATCGGCCGCCCCGCCAGCGTGCAGGTTCCGGTCCGGACCGCCTCGTTCAGCCCATCCTCGAGGAGCTGCTCGACCACCTCCTGGTACGGCTTGGGCACCTTCCAGTTCAGCAGGTCATGCGATCGGACGTCGCCCCACCGCTCTTGCCACGAGCCTCGATCGGCGATGAGGGCGATCCAGGCATCAGCGCCGATGCGGAAGTGGTGCCCGCATTCGCTGCACACGTAGTTGTGTTTGCGCATGGTCTCGAGGTCGAGCGCGACGCCGCAGCCCGGGCAGTTGGTGGGCAGCGGGATCACCGGCAGCTTGCTGCCCGCGATGCGCAGGTCCGAGTGTTGCTTGGCCAGGGCGCTCACAGGGAGAGGCCTCCGTCGACTGCGATCACCTGGCCGGTGATGAACCCGGCGCGTTCGGAGCAGAGAAACGCAACCGCTGCGGCCACGTCTTCAGCGGTCCCCTCGCGCTTGATCGGCGTCATCTTGACCAGCTCGCCCACCATCTCGTCCGTCAGCGAGCCGGTGGTCAGCTCCGTGCGAACGTAGCCTGGCGCGACCGCGTTGCACGTGATGTTGCGCGATCCGTACTCCCGGGCGACTGACTTGGTGAACCCGATGAGTCCGGCCTTCGCCGCCGCGTAGTTCGACTGGCCCGCGTTGCCGGTCAGCCCGACGATCGACGAGATGTTGACGATCCGGCCCCAGCGGGCGCGCATCATGCCCGACATGATGGCGGCTCGCGTGGTCGCGAAGGCTGACATCAGGTCGGTCCGGATCAGCTCCTCCCAGTCGGCCGGCGCCATCTGGATCAAGAGCTTGTCGCGCACCGCGCCGGCGTTGTTCACGAGGATGTCGACGCGACCGATCGCCTTGACCATCGCCTCGACCTGTGCAGGATCGCTGACGTCGGCCTTGTGCGCACTCGCGCCCGGCAGCGACGCGGCGGTTTCTTCCGCCGCCGCCGCATCAGAGCGATAGTTGACCACCACGCGGGCTCCCATGGCGGCCAGGGCCTGGCTGATCGCTTTACCGATGCCCTTCCCCCCGCCCGTCACGAGTGCGGTTTTGCCGTCCAGCTCGCCCACTTATGCGAAATCGACGAAGAGCTCTTCGGCGTTCCAGGTGTCGACGCCTGGAATGTGCTTGGCGGCGAGGCTCGCCAGCACGCGGCCGGGCCCGAGCTCCACGACCGTCTTCACCTTCATGGCCCTCATCGTCACCATCGTGCGCGCCCAGTCGACCTGGCGCAGCATCTGCAGCCGCAGCTCCTCCTGAAGGGCGGCGACCGTCCTCAGCGCTTCACCGGATGCGTTGGCCAGGATCGGGATCGACGGCGCCTTGATCGGGAGCTTGTCGACCACCTTGCGGAAGGCCGCGGCGGCCGCTTCCATCAGCGGAGTGTGCGCGGCAAGCGGGATGGTAAGGATGAGAGCGCGGCGCGCGCCGGCGGCCAGGGCAAGCGTCTCCGCCTCCTGTACCGCGGCGACCTCACCCGACAGCACGAACTGCACATCGGCGTTGCGGTTGGCGACCCACAGCTTGCCGTGGGCCGAGGCCCGCTCGCGAATCTTTTCGACCGCCGCCTCGTCGAGGCCGACGATGGCGATCATGCCGCCCGCCTGCTCGTGCGACGCCTGGGCCATGATCCGGCCGCGCTCCTTGACCAGCAGCAGAGCGGTCTCCCACGGGATCGAGCCTGCCGCCGCGAGCGAGGCGATCTCGCCGAGGCTGTGGCCTGCCGTGACGCTGACGTTTTCGAACCCGTAGCTCTCGCGCCACACCTCGTATGCCGCCCAGCACACGGTCATCACGCATGGCTGGATGACGTCGGTGCGGTTCAGCTCCTCGACCGGGCCTTCGAAGCACAGCCGGCGGACAGGCATCTCGAGGACCTCTTCGGCGCGCTCGAACACCTTGCGCGCCGCCGGGTAGCGGTCGTGAAGGTTCTTTCCCATGCCTGGCTTCTGCGTGCCCTGGCCTGGGAAGAGCAGCGCGATCGGTCCGGTGAGCTTTACACCCACTTGAGGAGGCACGCTCCCCACGTCAGGCCGGAACCGAATCCGGCCAGCAGCACGTGGTCGCCTGTCTTCACGCGGCCCTTGCGCATGGCTTCTTCGAGGGCCAGCGGGATCGAGGCGCTCGAAGTGTTTCCGTATTCGTCGATGTTGATCGCGACGCGTTCGAGCGGAAGTCCGATCCGCCGCGCGGCGGCGTCGATGATCCGGAAGTTCGCCTGGTGCGGAACCCAGAGGTCGATGTCCTCGAGCGCGACGCCGGCTTTCTCACAGACCTCGTTGGCCTGGCGGATGAAGATGTCGACCGCGAACTTGAACACGTCCGGGCCGACCATTTCGATGTGAGGGTTCGGGTCCTTCGCCGCGTAAGCGCCCTTCTCGATGTTTCCGCAGGTGACCTGCGCGTAGCCGCGGCCGTCCGATCCGAGACACCAGCTGAGGAACCCGGAGCCCTTGGGCGCGGTCCGAACGACAGCCGCACCTGCGCCGTCGCCGAAGATGACAGCGGTGCCGCGGTTGCTGTAATCGAGCATCCGCGACAGCACTTCGGCGCCGATGACGAGCACGGTGTCAGCCCGCTCCGTCGCGATGAAGGAGTCAGCAGTCGCCAGCCCGTACATGAAGCTGGTGCACGCGGCGAGCATGTCCCACGCCACCGCTCCGGGGGCGTCAAGCTCGTCTTGAATGCGGGCGGCGATGGAGGGGAAAGGGCCGTCCGGCGACGAGGTGCCCACCAGGATCATGTCGAGGTCTTTCGCCGTGATGCCGGCGGCGTCCAGCGCGCTGCGAGCCGCTTTCGTCGCCAGCTCCAGCGTGGTCGTCCCCGGCTCGGCGATGTGGCGCCTGTGGATCCCGGTGCGCTCAGTGATCCATTTGTCCGAGGTGTCCATCATCTTTTCGAGATCGAAGTTCGTGATGATCTTGTCTGGCGCGTAGGCGCCGACGCTGGCGATGGCGCTCGGCCGGCCCTTCGTTTTGAAGGAACGCAGGGGAAGCGCGTCAGAGCGGGTTCGATAGGCGCTGGTGATCGCCATGGCTCCTATGCCTCCAGCCGCTCGGCGTTCTTCTGCTCCAGAAACGTCCAGAGATCGCCGATGACTTTCATCTGCTCGAGCTCCGCTTCCGGCAGCTCGACGTCGTACTTGTCCTCCACAGCGGCGATCAGCTCGACGAGGTCGAGCGAGTCGGCCGCGAGGTCTTTGGCGAAGCTCTTTTCGAGCTGTACCTGTTCGGGCTCGATGCCCAGGATCTCGGCGGCGAGGTCCTGCAGTTCCTTGAAATCCAACTGGGCTGCCATCGACATTCTCCTTAGTGGCCCTCTGGGCCTTTGATGACAAGGGTCGCGTTGTGGCCGCCAAACCCAAAAGAGTTCGAGACGGCGACCTTGATCTCGGCCTTGCGGGCCTTGTTGGGGACGTAGTCCAGGTCACAATCCGGGTCGGGGTTGTCCAGGTTGATGGTCGGCGGCAGCAGGCCGCGGTCCAGCGCGAGGATGCATGCCGCAGCCTCAATCGCCCCGGCGGCTCCGAGCAGGTGTCCGTGCACCGACTTGGTGGAGCTGACCGCCAGCTTGTGCGCGTGGTCGCCGAAAACCGCCTTGATCGCCTTCGTCTCGGCGACGTCACCGAGCTTGGTCGATGTTCCGTGGGCGTTGATGTAGCCGACGTCGGTCAGCTCCACGCCGCTTTTCTCCAGCGCGCGACGCATGGCGCGCATCGCACCCTTGCCTTCGGGCTGAGGCGCGGTGAAGTGGTACATGTCGGCGGTGGCGCCGTAGCCGGCAATCTCGGCAAAGATCTTCGCGCCGCGCTTTTTTGCGTGCTCCATCTCTTCGAGCACGAGCATCACGGAGCCTTCGCTCATGACAAAGCCGTCGCGCCCGAGGTCGAACGGCCGGCAAGCCTTCTCGGGCTCGTCGTTGCGTTCGCTCGTCGCCTTGATCTGGCAGAACGCGCCCATGGTGAGCGGCGTGATGGTGGCCTCCGAGCCGCCGGCGAGCATCGCGACCGCGTCGCCGCGCTTGATGATCTCGGACGCCTCGCCAATGCCGTGCGAGCCTGACGCGCAGGCGCTCACGATCGCATAGTTGGGACCGCCGGCCTGCGTGTGGATCGCGACGATCCCCGCGGCCATGTCCGCGATCATCATCGGGACCGTGAAGGGGCTGATCCTTTTCGGCCCGCGCTCCATCAGCTGCGTGTGGCTCTTCTCGATCTCCTCCATGCCGCCTATGCCGGAGCTGACGATCACGCCGACGTCGTCCGGGTCCATCTCAGACGGAACCAGGCCCGACTGCGCCAGCGCCTGTTTCGAGGCCGCCAGAGCGAACTGGCAGTAGCGGCCGATGTGGCGGGCCGTCTTCCGGTCCATGTACTCCTCGGCGTCGAAGCCCTTGACCTCACCCGCGATCTTGGTGTCGAAGCCGGTGGTGTCGAAGTGAGTGATCGGGCCGATGCCCGAGACGCCCTCAACCATGTTCGACCACACGGTCTCGACGTCATTGCCGATCGGGGTGATGAAGCCCATGCCGGTCACGGCCACGCGTCGACCGTTTGAGTTGGATGTCATGGGTCAAGCATACGGACGCCGGGGCCAATCGACATAGGCCTTTTGTGGGAAAACGTGCCCAGTGGCTTGGACACAGTGTCCAAACATGCAGCAAATGGCGGGATTCAGAGGAGTTTCCGGAGCTCCAGGGCAAAATGCAGCCGCAAACGGGCGGCGGGTTCATCGAGGTCTCCGCCCAGGAGCTCTCGCAGCTTGTCCAGGCGGTAGAGGACGGTGTGGCGATGCAGGCCGAGCGCGGCCGCGGCCTCTTTCACAGAGCCTCGAACCAGGTAGGCCTCGAGCGTCTCCAGGAGCTGCTCGCGGTTGCGCAGCTTTCGATCCATAAGGCGACCCAGGCTGTGGAGAACAAAACGTTCGGCGAGGCGCGGGTTCTGAGCCATCACGAGGTGCGGAATCAGCTCGTCGTGGCGGTGCACCACTCCGTCGGGGCGAAGCTTGCGTCCTGCCTCGATTGCCTGCTGTGCCTCGAGATACGACCGCGAGATGCCTCGGAGACCTGGGTGGTAGCCGCCGATGCCGGCGCGCACTCGGGCGCGCGCCGTGCCTGAGCGCCTCACCGCCTCGTCCTGGAGCTGGGCCACGAACTGACGCGCCGCATCGACATTCGCCACTGACTCCGCGGGCCAGAGCACGACCAGCGTCGTCGGGTCTGTCGCAT
>DATHDR010000297.1:0-2326 GCA_035318965.1 Verrucomicrobiia bacterium
CCACCCGCCCGCCGGTCGGGCGGAGAAGCAGCCCCAGACTGTCCAGCAAGGTGGTCTTGCCAGACCCTGAGCGTCCGACGACGGCGAGGAACTCGCCCGACTCGATGCTGAGGCTTACCTCGTCCAGCGCGCGGACGACGATCTTGCCCTGCTTGTAGTGCTTGCTCAACCGGTCGATCTCGATCATTTGAATCACTCCTTACCTTTGAATCTTTAGTTCGCCCGCAGCGCCGCGACCGGGTCCATCCGGGAAGCGCGGAACGCGGGGATGATGCCGGCGATGGTGCCGAGCGCCAGGGCAAATCCGATGCAGAGCACCGCGAGGCCCGGCGTCACGAGGAAGATCGCGCCCTGCGAAGCGGGCATCGTCGCGTTGATGAGGCTGGTCACCGCGAAGCCGAGGCCGAAGCCGACCACTCCGCCGATCAGTCCGATGAAGCTCGACTCGAGCAGGAACTCGCGCATCACCGCTTTGGTGGTGGCGCCGATCGCCTTCTTCAGGCCGATCTCGCGAACCCGCTCGCTGACGGCCATGATCATCGTGTTGATCACGGCGAGTCCGCCGATGACGAGGGCCAGCAGAGCCGCCGCCATGGTGATGGTCGTGAAGAGTGCACCGCCGTCGACGAGCGCTTTGACGAGCTTGCTCGGCTTCTGCGCTTTGACACCGGTGACCTGGGCGTTGATGCGGTCGGCCAGCTGGTCCAGGTCGGTGCCAGGAGTTCCATAGACGCTGAACGCGGCGGCGTACAGGCTCGCGTCAAAGTTGGCCTGCAGCGCGACGGGGAGCTGATCCTTGAAGAGCTGCTGCGCGTCGGCCAGGTTGACGAACGCGGCAGTGTCGGGGGCTGTCAGGGTCTTGTTGAGAATGCCGACGACGGTGTAGGTGTGCTGCACGAAGTTGGGGTTGGCGTCAGCCGGCTTTACAGGAAGCGTGATCCGGTCACCGACCTTCTTCTTGAACTCGGTTGCAAAGCTCGAACCGAGAACGATCTCGCCGCTGGTGCTGGTGTCAAGGGTGCGGCCATTCGCGAAGCTGGTCTTGAGCGCTGAGTAGCCGTTTTCGGCGGGGTCGTAGCTCGCGATGCGGTCAGGAAGTCCGAGGCTCACGACCTGAAGGGCGCCGGGCTTGGCCTCGACGGTGATGCTCGGGAAGACCCGCGCTACGCCAGGAACGCCCTGGATCTCGGCGGCCTTGGACAGGGGAATCACGCCTCCGGCCGAGATGCCGTTGGAGTTGGAGCCGGCGTCGCCCACTGGGACGTAGCCGGCGTAGTACTTGGCGCCGCCGTCGAGCAGGGCGTTGAAGTTATTGGCCAGCGCGCCCATCGTGGTCAGCGCGACGATCCCGATGACGATGCCGCTGATGGTCAGGAAGCTGCGGAGCTTCCTGCGAATGAGGTTCCTGACGATCTCGTTCATGGCTTCTCTCCTGATGTTCTTGGACTGATTCCGCGGTGACATCAGCGTCGGCCACGAGGCAGTTTTCAGACAGTCGCAGTGGTCATGACTTTGGGCTGAGCCGGGTCAGGGTTCAGCGATGACGAATGTCAGGCCTAGAGCCAGCCCTTCTCTTCGGCTATCCGCGCCGCTTCGGTCCGGTTGTGCGCGTTGAGCTTCTGGATCGCGATCGACAGGTGGTTGCGGACGGTTCCGTTGGTGAGGTGCAGCGAGCGCGCGACCTCTTCGACGCTTGCCCCGCGCACGCTCATGGCGAGTACGTCGCGCTCCCGCGGCGTCAGCGGGCTCGACCCCTCGCTCAACGCGGCGTGCGCAAGCTGCGAGTCGATGACCTTCTCCCCCTTCGCCGTGCGGCGGATGGCCGAAGCGAGCTCGTCGGGCGGCGCGTCCTTGAGCAAGAAGCCGCTCACGCCCGCATCCACGGCGCGGCGCAGATAGCCCGGCCGGCCGAACACGGTGAGGATCAGCACGCGGCAGCTTGGCAGCTGCGCCCGCAGCTCAGCCGCCGCGGTGATGCCGTCCTTGCCGGGCATCTCGATGTCGAGCAGTGCGACATCAGGTCGGGCTTTCAGCGCTTCCTCGAGCACGCGGTCGCCCCGCTCCACCTGCGCCACGACCTCGATGTCGGCCTCCGTCGCCAGTAGAGCGGCCAGGGCGCCGCGGATCATGGCCTGGTCCTCGGCGATCAGGACCCGGATCAACCTACCGGCAGCTCACTCGGCGCCGGCAGCCCGGCAGGGAGCTCGACGCGCAGTCGCAACCCACCATTCGACTCGGATTTCACGTCGAACTTTCCGCCGGCCAGCTCCACCCGTTCCCGCAACCCGATCAGGCCGATGCCTCCGCCGTCGAGCGCAGCTGCCCC
>DATHDR010000298.1:0-10531 GCA_035318965.1 Verrucomicrobiia bacterium
ACGAGTGCGACGGACGATCAGCCACACGCCGACCCCGATGAGCACCACCGGCCAGACGATGTCTGGTCGCAGCCAGCCGAGCAAGCCCAGGTTGTTGAGCAGGAAGTAGACGCCCAACAGAACCAGGACCACCGGCCAGAAATACTCTCGGCGCCAGTACCCCACGCCCGGGATTCTAGAAGGGTCTGGTTAAACTGGGGCGACCACCTCGAAGAGCTTCGGGCGCTCCTTGCGCGCCGCCTCGACAAGCTCCGGACCGGCGACCGTCGCCTGGACGGGATCGGCCACCGTGAGATAGGCCTGTGCGACGCGCCGCAGGTCGTCGGCTGTGACCTGGAGCAGGCGCTGCTTGAAGCGCTCGCGCTCCTCGCGCGTGAAACCGGTGATGCGGTTCGTGGCTTCGCGCCGGCCCTTGATGTCGGGCGACTCGAGGGGATCAACGTCGCCACACGCACCGAGGATCGCCTCCTTCAGCGCCTCAGCGTCGATATCACCGCCGGTGACCCACTGCACCGCCTGGTCGTAGGTGTCGTAAGTCCGCACGATGTTGGGGTCGCGATACGAGCCGAAATAGAAGGTGCCGCTCCCGATTCCGGCCTGCGCGTAGCCGCCATAAGCCCCGCCCTTCTCTCTCAGCTCGCGGTGCAGAAACGTGTCGCGGAGGTAGTTGGCGAGCACGAGCAGGGCGGGCGAATCCGGGTGCGTGTACCGAACGGTCTTGAAGATGCGGACGTTGAACGCCACCGGCACGGGTGCAGTCCGAGCCTCGGGCGCAAACTCGAGCGGCTTCGGTTTTTCGGCCTGGCCGTGATCGCCTCCGGACGGAAGCGCCTGAGCCAGCCCCGCCAGGAGGGCCTGCAGGGGCTCGATCATCGCTTCCTCGCAGGTCACGACGATTCGGATGGCGCCCGAGCGAAACAGGCGCGTTCTTATCTCGTCGAGCTTTCGGATGACGTCTCTTAGCTCGCCCTCGTCGAGACGGGCGAGGCGCCGCACCGAATGCAGCATGCCGATGCCCTGGAGCTGGTCGTTGATCGCTCCTTCCGACGTGAGCTTCGAATGGGCGCGGAGGATCGCGAACTGGAAGCCCAGGCCGGAGATGGAGCTCTCGAGGCGGGTCGCCATCTCCGCGATGACCTCTTTCAGGCGCGCCGGATCGATCTCGAGCCGGGCCACGAGGTCGGTCAGAAGGTCGATGAAGGGTTTGGCGTCCCGATCCAGGGCGCGTCCCGAAAGCACGAAGGACTGAAGGTAATCCTCTTGAGCGGCGAGGGACTGGATCTGCGCTGCCGCGCCGACGCCCCCGGTGACGGCGGCGATTCGCGACGCCACCTGCGCATAGTCCTGGCCGGCGGCGCCGCTCTGCGTGAGCGCGCGGCTGAACAGCGGCAACAGGTCCTTCTCTTCAGGCGTCAACACCGAGAAATCTGAGCGGATGTCGAGGTACGTGACGCCGTTGGTCGGCTGCGGGAAGAACTCGATCTTTGCGGCGCCGGCTGCGGCGTCCCGGAAGGGGATGTCCTCAAATTGCATCGGTATATCGCTGAGCTCGAGGGTGGGAAGCGTCGAGAGATCCGGCTTCGCCTCCTGGTCCGCTTTCAGCCGAAGTGCTTCGGCCACGAGGCGCGACTTGTCAGAGTCATCGAGGCCGGCCTCCACTGTGGCGAGCCGGTCAAGCTCCTTGCTTCGCTGCCGCTCCTCGAGCTCGGGGTCGGGCTCGATCTTCAGCAGGGCGCGATGCGGGTTGTCGAGAAGCTCGGTGCGAATCAAGCCCTCGAAGAACCGGCCTTCGGCGCGTGCCTTCTCGAGCTGCTCGAGGTCGGCGTCGAAGTTCAGCGCCCTGTACGGATCGCCCCCGTAGTAATAGGACGGGAGGGACGAGAACAGGATCTTCAGCGCGTAAGGAAAGCCTGCGTTTGAACGCTCCCTCTTCTCGAACTCGAGGTGATGGATCGCCGCGTCAACCTGGGACTGGTCCACCCCTTCGACAGCCAGCCGCTCCAGGGTGTCCAGGACGACCTGCTGCACCTTCTCCGCATCTTCAGATGCGATGTCCTTCAAGCCTGCGCCGAAGACGCTCTCGCGGTAGTCGTCCTGGAGGCCACTCCCGTCCGCCATCGCTGTGCCCAGCTTGGAGTCGATCAGCGCCTTGCGCAGCGGCGACCCGGCGTTTCCGAGGAGCACCTCCGACAAAACCTTCATCGCCAGCAGGCGGAACGAGTCGCCCGTCGGCACCGTCACCCAGCCGACCAGCGCCTGCGATTTACGGATGGTGTCCTCGCCCGGCGTGATGGGATAAGTCTCGGAAGCAGTGATCGGCCTGGTGAAGCGCTTGACGTCGGGGATCGACGTGTCGACCTCGAGCCTCTGGAAACGCGAAAGCACGTTCCGCTCGATCACCTCGAGCGTGCGCTCAAGGGCCTGATCGCCGTACGTGTAGAAGTACGCCTTGCTCGGGTGGTAGTGACGGGCGTGGAACTGGCGCAGATGCTCCCAGGTCAGATCCGGGATGTACTCCGGATCGCCACCCGAGACGTGCGCGTAGGTCAGGCCAGGAAACAGCGCCCGACCGACGGCCCGCTGCACGGCAGCCGATGGCGTCGCCAGCGCGCCTTTCATCTCGTTGAACACGACGCCCTTGTAGCGCAGACCGCTCGTTGGATCGTGGAGATCCTCGAACTCGAAGCGAACTCCTTCTTGCTTGAACGAGTCCTCCGAGAGCCGCGGGAAGAACGATGCGTCCAGATAGACGTCGAGCAGGTTCATGAAGTCTTTCGCGTTCCGCGAGCTGAACAGGTACATCGTCCAGTCGGCGCTCGTGAAGGCGTTCATGAAGGTGGCCAGCGAGCGGCGGGTCATGCTGAAGAACGGGTCGCGGACGGGGTAGCGCTGCGAGCCCGCAAGCACGACGTGCTCGAGAATGTGAGCGACCCCGGTGGAGTCCTTCGGCACTGTCGGGAAGAAAACGGCGAACGCGTTGTTGTCGTCCTTGGCCTCGATGTGAATGTGTCGCGCACCGGTGCGTTCGTGCTCGAGCTCCAGGTACGCGCCTTCGAGGCGATCGAAGGGCTCACGCCGCCGGATGGTGTATCCGCCGACGGTTCCGAGGCTGGAGGTTGCGGCCTTTGACACGTGAATCGTGCAGTCTAGGATGTGGAGAAAGATGCTGTTCACGCCGGCCGAGCTCGAGTTCCTCAGGTCGCAGCGGATCGGACGTTTTGCCACCGTCAGCCCGTCGGGGTGGCCTCACGCAGTGCCGGTCATGTACTCCGTGGACGATGAAGGCGCGCTCGAGTTTGACATCGACGGGGTCAAGCTGCGAAACATCCAGGCGGAGCCGCGGGCGGCGATGGTGGTCGACGCGATGGGACCCAAGCGCGGAGTGGCGATTCAAGGCCGCGCCAGCCTGATCGCGACAGAGAGGGCACGGCTGGACCCGGTACGCAAGTTCAGCTGGGGTCTTTGAGGATCCGGGGGATAGCGCTGCTGGGGCTTGCCCTGGCATTGGTGCAGACGGGATGCGGAGGCGCCTCGCCTGTTCCGACGCCAAGCCCCCGAGCATCAGGCCTGGCTTCCCCCGCCCTGGCGGCGGACTGGCCCCAGTACCACCGGAACAGCGCTCGCACCGGAGTTGGACCCGCTTCACCGGCTCTCAGCTCTCCGTCGGTCGCCTGGACGGCCCACCTGGACGGCGACGTTTATGCGTCGCCTCTGATCGTCGCCGGCCACGTGCTGGCGGCGACGGAAAACAACACCGTGTACTCACTCGACCTTTTCAGCGGGTCGGTGGTCTGGAAGATTCACCTCGGCGATCCGGTCGACGCTTCTTCGCTTCCATGCGGAAACATCGGCCCGGTGACAGGAATCACGGGAACGCCGGCTGTCGACCTCGCCACGGGACGGCTGTACGTCGTCGCCTTTCTGCGCACAAAACACCACATGCTGTACACGCTGAGCCTTGTCGACGGATCGGTCATCGCACAGCAGGACGTCGACCCGCCCGGCTCCAACCCGGCGGTGCACCAGGAACGCGGGGCGCTGGCGCTGGGGGCGAACTTCGTTTACGTGCCGTTCGGCGGGCTCTATGGCGACTGCGGGGCCTACCACGGCTACGTCCAGGCGGTGCCACTCGCGGGCGGCGCGGTCCTGTCGTACAAGGTGCCGACCGCTCGCGAGGCGGGGATCTGGAGCCCGCAGGGTGCGACGATCGCCCCTGACGGCAGCGTCTACGTGGTCAGCGGCAACGGCGACTCGCGATCCGCGTTCGACTACAGCAACGCGGTCATCCAGCTGTCGCCGGATGTGCAATCCGTGCGTTCCTACTTCGCGCCCTCGAACTGGGCGTCACTGAATGCAAGCGACTCAGACCTGGGCTCAGTCGGCGCCACCGTCATCCCATCGCTCGGTGTCGTCGTGGCCATCGGCAAGCAGGGGGTGGCATATCTGCTTAAGGCGGGCAGCCTCGGCGGTGTTGGCGGGCAGGTGGCAAGCCGGCAGGTGTGCTCGGGATCGTGGGGTGGGACCGCCTGGTCCCGGACCACCGTCTACGTGCCGTGCTCCGACGGTCTCTACGCACTGTCGTTGAGTGCGACCTCGATCGAGATCGCGTGGCGTGCGGGGCACCCGGTGCTTGGGTCGCCGATCATCGCAGCCGGCGCTGTTTGGGCAATCGAGCCCGACACGGGTGCTCTTTACGCGCTCGACCCGTCGACTGGCACAGTGCTGAGCACGATCGCTTTGGGCTCGGCACAGCACTTCAGCACGCCGGCCGCAACCGAAGGGTTCGTCGTGGCGCCGGCGGGAAATAACGTGGTCGCGGTGTCTACCGCGGGCTAGCCCTGGATCGACCTCAGGAGGTTGGCCATCTCGATCGCGGCCGCGGCGGCGTCGGCGCCTTTGTTGTTCTTGGGGCCCGACCGGGCCAAGGCTTGCTCCTTGTCCTCGGTCGTCAGCACTCCAAATGTGATCGGCACACCGGTGTCGAGCTGGACCTGCATGATTCCGGCGGCCGCCTGGTTTGCCACAACCTCGAAGTGATAGGTCTCCCCGCGGATCACGCAGCCGAGGCAGACGATGGCGTCGTGCCCCCCCTTCTCCGCCAGAGCGAGAGCGGTGACCGGCAGCTCCAGCGATCCCGGCACCCAGAAAACGTCCGGATCCTCGACACCGTGCTCCTCCAGCGCTGCGAGCGCGCCCCGCAGGAGCCGCTTGGAGACATCCTCGTTGAACCGTGACACGACCACGGCGATCGTGAGGTCGCCTCCGTTCAGGTCCGGCTTCGCGCCCTTCTCGCCCACCCCTAACCCCTAGAGCAGGTGTCCCAGCTTGTCTTTCTTAGTCTTGAGGTACCGCTCGTTGTGCGGGTTGGACGTGATGCGGATGGGCACGCGCTCGACCACCTCCAGGCCGAAGCCCTCGAGGCCGTAGATCTTCTTCGGGTTGTTGGTCAAGAGCCTGATCTTGCGCACGCCGAGGTCATAGAGGATCTGGCTTCCGATGCCGTAGTCGCGCTTGTCGGCCGGGTGGCCCAGGGCCTCGTTCGCCTCGACCGTGTCCAGGCCCCTGTCCTGCAGGTTGTACGCGTGAAGCTTGTCGAGGAGGCCGATTCCCCGGCCCTCCTGGTGGCGGATGTAGAGGATCACCCCGACGCCATCGGCGGCGATCGTCTCCATGGCCGCATGAAGTTGCGCGCCGCAATCGCAGCGCAGGCTGCCGAAGATGTCGCCGGTGAGACACTCCGAGTGCGCTCGAAGCAACACCGGTTGTTTTGAATCGATCTCGCCGAGGACCAGCGCGAGGTGGTTCTCGTGTCGAAGGAGGTCCTCGTAGGCGTAGAGCTTCCACATCAGCGGGTCTTTGTCACCGATTGGAATCGTGGCCTCGACTCGCTTCGCGACCAGCTTCTCGTTGCGGCGGCGATATGCGATGAGCTGCTCGACGGTGATGAGCTTGATGGCGTGCTCCGCGGCGAAGCGCTCCAGCTCTGGCATTCGCGCCATGGTGCCGTCGGGCTTCATGAGCTCCGTGATCACGCCCGCCGGGTAGAGGCCGGCGAGAGCCGCCAGATCGACGGCGGCTTCGGTCTGTCCCGCCCGAGTCAACACGCCGCCTTCGGCGGCGCGGAGAGGAAAGGTGTGTCCAGGTGAAGAAAAATCGAAGGCCTTGGCCGCTGGGTCGAGGACCTTGCGGATGGTGGCGGCGCGGTCGTGGGCCGAGGCGCCCGTCGTGGTCACGTCCTTGGCGTCGACGCTCACGCTGAAGGCGGTGCCGAGCCGGCTTGTGTTGCGTTCCACCATGGGCGCGATCCCAAGCTCGTCGAGGCGCTTCGACACTATCGGCATGCAGACGAGGCCGGAGCCGTGACGGGTCATGAAGCTGATGTGCTCGGGCGTGACCAGCTCCGCCGCGACGACGAGGTCGCCCTCGTTTTCGCGGTCCTCGTCATCGACGACGATCACGAACTTACCGGCTTTGAAGTCGGCGATCGCCTCTGGAACCGTGGCCAGGCTCATCCTCGTCGAAGTCTACCGGCGAAGGTTTCGGGCCACGTAGCGGGCGACGACGTCGGCTTCGAGGTTGACGATCGAGCCGCGTTTGTATCCGCCGGCGATCGTGACCTCGAGCGTGTGCGGTATCAAAGCCACCTTGAACGTGCCGGGTGGCTTGTCCACCTCGGCCACCGTGAGGCTGACGCCATCCACGGCGATGGACCCTTTGGCGGCGACGAATCTCGACAGGGCAGTGGGAAGCTCGATGGTGACCTCGCGGCCGGCAGCTGCGGAGGTGACCGACTTGATGGTGGCCGTGGCGTCGATATGACCCTGGACGAGATGCCCATCCAGCAATGAGTTGGCGCTGAGCGACAGCTCGAGATTCACCTCGACCCCGGGTTTGAGGGCGCCGAGATTTGTGCGGCGAAGAGTCTCGGGCACGACGTCGGCGAAAAAGACCGGTCCGCTCTTCTTCACGACGGTGAGGCAGCATCCATTGACCGCGACGCTGCTGCCGATTTTCAATCGACGCGCGACCGAAGCGTGATCGATGCCGATCCGGCTGCGATCAGACTTCACCACCTTGGCGACGGCGCTAACTATCCCGGTGAACATCCACATATCCAGTGATGAGTAGGTCATCGCCGAGCCGGACATAGTCGAGCTCGCGGAGCCTTGGGGTTTCGGCCAGCCGTTCCACACCGTTTCCGCCGAGGGCTCCGGGGGCCTCGCGGCCACCGATCAGACGGGGAGCGACGTAGGCGTAGACCTTGTCGATCAGGCCTTCGGCAAAGAACGAGGCATGGACCTCGGCGCCTCCCTCGACGAGCACGCTGAGCATGCCGCGCTGGCCGAGCTCGTCGAGCAGCGGCGGCAGCGCGACGCGGCCGTCCGGGGAGGCGGGGAGGCGAAGGACTTCTGCGGCTCCCATGCGACCCGGACGGGTGGTGGCGATCAGCGTGTTTGCGCCGACGATCTTGGCCGACTGGCGGAGCCGCAGCTGAGAGTCGACCACCACCCGAAGCGGCTGCCGCGGCTCCTCACCATCGACCCTGGCAGTCAGCTCAGGGTCGTCGGCGATGACGGTGTTGACGCCGACCAGGATCGCGTCATGCATGTGGCGCAGCCGGTGGGCGTGAGCGCGCGCCTCCTCACCCGTGATCCAGCGTGACTCCTTCGTGCGTGTTGCGATCTTGCCATCGAGGCTCATCGCAAACTTGGCCGTCACGAAGGGCCTGCCGGTCAGCCGGTGCTTGACATAGAACTCGTTCAGCTTCTGAGCCCGCTCCTCGTGCACGCCGACCGCGGTCTCGATGCCGGCGCTTTCGAGGAGGCGGAGGCCGGCGCCGCGGACCCGCTCATCGGGATCGGCCATCGAGGCGACGACACGGCGCACGCCCGCGTCGATCAGGGCCTGGGCGCACGAAGGGTGGCGGTGTTCGTGCACGCAGGGTTCGAGGTTGACGTAGAGGGTGGCGCCTCGCGCGCGCTCGCCGGCTGTCGCGAGCGCTTCTTCCTCGGCGTGCGGGCGACCCGCCAGCTGGTGGTATCCCTCGCCCACGAGCAGCCCTTCGGTGTCGACGAGGACGGCGCCCACCATCGGGTTGGGGCTCGTCCGGTAGTCGCCCTGGCGCGCGAGGTCGATGGCGTGCGCCGCCCAGTGCAGGTCAACGTCTTGCTCGCGGTCTGTTGAATGCAGTCCTGGCAATATACCCGCGCCGAATGAGACCACTGCGCAGTGATCAACAACCGAAAGAGGTCTACGAGAATCTCCAGCTGCCTTCAGCGCTGGATCCGTTTGTGTTTCCGAAATCTTCAGTGATCTGAAGAGTGAGTTATAGGTGAACAAGCCCTCGGGCTATTAGTACCGGTCAGCTCAAAGCATTGCTGCTCTTACACCTCCGGCCTATCAACCTGGTTGTCTACCAGGGCCCTTACCCGGTTAACCCGGTGGGAGACCTTATCTTGGAGTTGGCTTCGCACTTAGATGCTTTCAGCGCTTATCCAAACCGGCCATGGCTACCCGGCGCTGCCACTGGCGTGACAACCGGTACACTAGCGGGCCGTTCAACCCGGTCCTCTCGTACTAGGGTCAACCCTCCTCAAGTCTCCTGCGCCCACGGCGGATAGGGACCGAACTGTCTCACGACGTTCTAAACCCAGCTCGCGTACCGCTTTAATGGGCGAACAGCCCAACCCTTGGGACCGACTCCAGCCCCAGGATGCGACGAGCCGACATCGCACGTTCTCTGCTGTTTCCAGCAGCGCAGACTATATCTTCACCCTGCTTGATTTAAGCGAGGGGTCGGCGTGTTGTGGCAGCCATAAATTTGCCGTTTTCGGGCACGAACTGCCACCGTGGCGATAGCCACAGTCGTTACGGGGTCAATCTCTCAAATGAGACGACTTCCCACGGTATTGCCCACCACCAATTGGTGGTTAGGGGTTCACCGTTATAAGCCGATTCCATTACGGCATTTCTGCCGTTTCACCCCAAATTGAGGTGCCAAACCGGGCCGTCGATGTGAACTCTTGGGCCCGATAAGCCTGTTATCCCCGGGGTAACTTTTATCCGTTGAGCGACGGCCATTCCACACCGAGCCGTCGGATCACTATGCCCGACTTTCGTCCCTGCTCGACTAGTAAGTCTCACAGTCAAGCTCCCTTATGCCATTGCACTCTGCGCCTGATTTCCATCCAGGCTGAGGGAACCTTTGGGCGCCTCCGTTACTTTTTGGGAGGCGACCGCCCCAGTCAAACTACCCACCAGGCACTGTTCGGAACCCCGATCAGGGGCACCGTTAGAGCTAAAGTTCAGCGAGGCTGGTATTCCACTGTTGGCTCCACCCGAGCTAACGCCCGAGCTTCAAAGCCTCCCAGCTATCCTCTACACGCTAAACCCCAGTCCAATGCCAAGATGTAGTAAAGCTCCACGGGGTCTTTCCGTCCTGCCGCGGGTAACCTGTATCTTCACAGGTATTGCAGTTTCGCCGAGTATCTGTCCGAGACAGCGCCCAACTCGTTACGCCATACGTGCGGGTCGGAACTTGCCCGACAAGGAATTTCCCTTTTTGCTTACCTGTAATTCTCACCTACAAGCGAACGGCTTTTCCTTAATTACCGTTCCTGCATGTCGCCATGCAGCTGGGACCATATCTTCATCCCTCATCAGGGATGTTCGGCGTATGGTCTCTGAGGATTCTGATCACTTCGATCAGTCTTTCCTGCTGATTTTCTGCACTGGTCGGATTGTCACCGCATCGCTGCGGTACCGCCAGATACGCCAGGTTTTCCAGCATATGGCCGAATGTATTACCGCGCCGTTGCCGGCGCGGGAGGCAGCTTTGTTTCCTACCTTAGGACCGTTATAGTTACGGCCGCCGTTTACCGGGGCTTCAGATCAAGCCTTGCAGCTCTCCCCTTAACCTTCCGGCACCGGGCAGGCGTCAGCCCCTATACGTCCCCTTACGGGTTCGCAGAGACCTGTGTTTTTAGTAAACAGTCGGTTGGGCCTCTTAATTGCAACCCTCAACGGCTTCGGAGGTAAACTCCTACACCGCCAAAGGCACCCCTTCTCCCGAAGTTACGGGGTTATTTTGCCGAGTTCCTTAGACAGATTTCTCTCGATCGCCTTGGAATCCTCTTCCCATCTACCAGCGTCGGTTTGCGGTACGGTCACCTGCGTTCTTCCTAGAGAATTTTCTCGGAAGTTTGGGATCAGCCACTACGCCTCCATTGCTGGAAGCTCCCCATCAGCTCTCAGGATTAGCGCTCCGACGGATTTACCAATCAGAGCTCCCTACAACCTTGGCCGGACACATCCGATCGTCCGGTTGGCCTACCCTCCTTCGTCCTCCCATCGGTATAACGAACGCGAGGTGGTACTGGAATATGAACCAGTTGTCCATCGCCTACGCCCTTCGGCCTCGGCTTAGGCCCGACTGACCCTGGGACGATTAACGTAGCCCAGGAAACCTAAGATTTACGGCGGGCGGGTTTCTCACCCACCTTTACGCTACTTGTGCCGGCATTCGCACTCG
>DATHDR010000299.1:0-6054 GCA_035318965.1 Verrucomicrobiia bacterium
CAGATGGCGAGCAGATTCCGCCAGCCGTTTCGCGGATTACTGGCATCTCCGAGCACATGATGCGGGCCGCTGTCGACCGACAGTTCGCCTGGCGCGCGCTGTCCGACCAAGCCGCGAGTCTCGCGCAGCAGCCCGCGCCGACGGTCATCCATTTCGCTCGATTCGAGCAGCCGTTCCTTCGCACGTTGGCCGCCGGCCTCTTCCCGCTCGACGTGGTCTGTACGCGTGACATTGCCAGGCGCCTCCTGCCCAATCTGCCTCGCTGCAGCCTGCGCGCGCTCGCTGGATACTTCGGTCGCGCGGTTGGCGCGCTGCGGCGCAGCGCCGACCACGTCGAAGCGACGGCGTTCGTCTGGCAAGAACTGGTCCGCGTGCTCGAGACGAAGGGCGTGTCCACGTGGAGCGCGCTCCACGACTGGCTCGCCGCACCCGTCGAGCAGACCCGGTGTCGACGGCGCCTCTGGCCGATGCCGCGCGACGTGCGGCTTTCGCTGCCGCAGGCGCCTGGCATTTATCGCATGCTTCGGATAGACGGCAGCGTGCTGTATGTCGGCAAGGCGGCGTCGCTCCATCACCGCGTCAACAGCTACTTTCGGAAGCAGAACGGCGTGCCCGAGCGATTGCTTGAGATGCTGTCGCAGGCACGCGCGATCTCGTTCGACGTCACACCCAGTCCGCTCGAGGCCGCGCTCCTCGAGCCGGACGAAATCAAGCGGCGTCGACCGCCCTACAACGTTGCGCTCACGATTCACGACCGGGCGTTGTGGTTCACGTCGCCAGATCTCAGTGTGCGTAGGCCAGAGCCGTCGCCACACTGCCCGCTCGGCCCATTTGCTTCACCCGGGACGCTCGATCAATTCGCGGCACTCGCTCGGGGAGACCGCGCGGCGCTGACGTCCGGTCCATGGGGCCCAGATGCGGGCACGTTCAAAGCCGGTTACGAGCGGTTGTGCGCGACCCATCCTGAACTGTCGTGCGTCGATCTCTTACCGCATGCGAAGCTGCTGCGGCTCGGCACGCGGCTGTGGCGCGAAGGTCGGCGAGACCGCGACGTTGATGAAGACGATGCCAACGACACGCGCCGTGGTTTGACGGTATGGACGCCGGAGTTCGTGCAAGCTTCATTGGAGTGGCTCGCCTTGCGGGCGGCGCTCGGCCGGCGCCGCGCGATCTGGTTGACGCGGTTGGCCGATTCGAGTGTGGTGTGGCGCGAGCCCGGCGACAGTTGTGCGCGGCTCATCGTGGTCGAGCATGGCGAGGTACCGTTGAGCGCGGCCGTGGACGCAAGCGCACCGCCACCGATTCCACCAGGCTGCCGCCGTCTGGCGGCCGCACGTCGTGAGGCGTTCACCGTCGCCTCCTTTGATCGCTTGCGGGTATTGACGACGGAGCTGAAGCGCCTGACTGCGGCTGGCGCTCCAGTGGCGCTGCGTCTGGGCGTTGGACCGGCACTCGACGAGTCGCGACTCGCGTCTGCGCTGTGGTGGGTCTGATGACGGACAGGCTCTCTACAGCCACGATTCTCCACGCGGACCTCGACGCTTTTTATGCGTCGGTCGAACAGCTGCTCGACCCTCGCCTGCGCGACAAGCCGATTGCGGTCGGCGGCGGCGTCGTGCTCGCGGCCTCCTACGAGGCGCGGGCCTTCGGCGTACGAAGCGGCATGCCTGGACGGCGCGCGCGGCAACTCTGTCCCGACCTCGTGTTTGTGGGCGGACACTTCGCCGAATACCAACGACTCGGGGACGCCGCGATCGGAATCCTGAGCGATTTCACGCCTTCCATCGAGCGCATCTCCATCGACGAGGCCTTCGCTGACGTTGCCGGGTGCACGCATCTCTTCGGGTCGCCGGCAGAAATCGCAAGGACGGTTCGGGCTCGCGTGCGCGCCGAGCTGGGCTTGCCGATGTCAATCGGCGTGGCGCGTACCAAGCACCTGGCCAAGATCGCATCGCAGGTCGCGAAGCCGGATGGATTGGTCGTCGTCGGTCCAGATACTGAACTCGAGTTCCTTCACAAACTGCCCGTGGCGCTCATGTGGGGCGTGGGCCCGGCCACGGAAGCGCGGCTCGCCAAGATCGGCGTCACTACCATCGGTCAATTGGCTGAGAGCTCTCCTGCGTCCGTGGAGCGATTGCTTGGCCACGCGGCGGGAAGAAAGTTGACGGCACTCGCCTGGAACCGCGATCCGCGGCAAATCCAGACGCGTCGGCGCGCGCGCTCTGCCGGCGCACAATCGGCGCTCGGACGACGGCCGGCAATCGAGCGCGTCTTCAAACCGACGCTCCATCATCTCGCCGACCGCATCGGCCCGCGGCTCCGCGCCAAATCCCTGGCGGGCCGGACTATCACGGTCCGCGTGCGCTTCGCCGATTTGCGCTCGGTCACGCGCTCGCTCACGCTGTCAGCACCGATTTCTGCAACGAGGGCTCTCGCTGAGATCGCCGAGGACCTGGTGCGCGGCGTCCTTGCGGATCACCGCAACGAGAAGACGATCTCGCTGCTGGCGATCGCCGTCTCGAATCTCGAAGCGCATGCAATGGTGCAACTGGAGCTGCCGCTCGGGCTTGGCGACGAAGGACGCCGTCCCGGCACGAAGAAGGGCGTGGCGCGATCGCGCGCAGACCGCGCCATCGACGCGATCCGCAAGCGCTTCGGAGGAGAAGCGGTGGATTATGGGTCAGCCGTGCGGGGTGGCCGCTCCGTCCCTGACGAGTTTCGACGGCTGGCTGAAAGAGAGCTTTGAATATCGCCAGCGACCCGCTGCCACGCCTTCAGTCCGCACAGATGGTTCAAGCCGCGAGCCCAGGGGTTCGTCCACGACGGTACGGTCCTCAGGTCAATCAATCAGCGAAAGGCGCGAAGGTGCTCGTCGGAAGAAATTTTCAGCACGCACGAGCAGTGGAAGGCCGCGATGCTCCAGAAGGGCTGGAGCGAAGCGAATGCCTCTCCAGCATCTCGCCACGGTTACAGAAGATTACTTCACCAAAGTGATGGTAACCACACGTCCGTCGAGGTATACGTTTCCGTCATTTCCACGCTCAAACACCAACGTTGTCGGATTTTCTGTTTTTGGAAGTTCGTAAGCCTCCACCCAATATGCAAGATAGTAGTCCGCCTCCGACCCGAGCCCTTCCTCTCTATTAGAAAGTACGCGAGTTACTACCGCCTGCCGCTCTTGCAAAGGGTTGTCGGACAATGTAGTGAACTGGAAACGTTGTCCTATCTTAATTTCAGACTGCATTTGAACTCCTTCTTCTGCCCCAAAGCTGGGGAATTGAGTAGGGGCACCGTCTGCGAATTGCCGCCCCAGTACAGACGGCGTCCGTTCAACGCCGCTCCGTCACGACTGTAGTCCTCGTTCTTGATCTTCAGCCAGCTCGTGCTGCGGCCGTCGCTCTGACACCTGCCGCGCGCCGATTTGGCGACGATGCCCTCGAGATCGCGCTCGCACGCGATGCAATAGGGATCACGACCACGTTTAGCAATGTGACCGCCACGGATAGAATGAGGGTGCCTCCGATGACAACAATAGAACAGGACAGGGAGGCGGACATGAAGGCGATCGTGGTGACGGACCAGGCTGCGGGAACGGCCGGGATGACGCTGGTGGAGCGCCCCGAGCCGCAGGCAGCGATAAATGACGTCGTCGTTCAGGTTCACGCGTCGGGATTCGTCCCGACTGAGCTGGCGTGGCCCTCGACCTGGACCGATCGCCTCGACCGTGACCGAAGACCGTCGATCCCCGGGCACGAGCTGGCGGGAGTGGTCACCGCCCTCGGCTATGGCACGAGGGGGCTGTCGGTGGGACAGCGGGTGTTCGGCCTCACGGACTGGTATCGCAACGGCACCCTGGCGGAGTACGCGGCCGTCGAGGCACGCAACCTCGCGCCCTTGCCGGGCGACGTCGACTTCACGGTGGGCGCGAGCCTGCCTATCTCGGGCCTGACCGCGTGGCAGGGACTGTTCGAGCACGGCCGCCTTCAGGCGGGGCAGAGCGTCCTTGTGCACGGCGCGGCCGGCGCAGTCGGGTCCATGGTGACGCAACTCGCACGAGAGGCCGGCGCCTACGTCATCGGCACCGGACGCGCCGCCGACCGTCAGACGGTGCTCGACTTCGGCGCGAAGGAGTTCGTCGGCCTCGACAACGACGCCTTGGAAGACGTCGGCGAAGTCGATCTGGTGTTCGATGTCATCGGCGGCGACATCGGGAGGCGGTCCGCGGGCCTGGTTCGAGCCGGAGGAACACTAGTGTCCATCGTCGGGCCGCCGGAGGCGCGGCCCGCCGACGGCTTGGCAGTCGACTTCGTTGTCGAGTCCGATCGTGCCCAGCTGAGCGCGATCGTCCAGCGGGTGCGGGACGGACGACTGCGGACGAACATCGGCAACGTCTCGACCCTCGACGATGCCGTCGCCGCCTTCAACCGGACCGAGCGACGCAAGGGGAAGACGATCATCCGCGTTCGTGCGTGAGCGGTACCTGAGATCGTTTCAGATCGAGGAACGGAACCGGACCATCCAGTGAAATCGACAACGCGCGAGAAACTCCCCATTCTTCACATGGAGGGGATGAAGGACTGGGAGCGATGGCTGACGGGCCATCATGAGTCCTCACCCGGCGTCTGGCTGATGATCGCGAAAAAAGGGAGCGCCCTGACATCGGTCTCGTACGCGGAGGCGCTGGAGGCGGCGCTCTGCCACGGCTGGATCGACGGACAGAAGCAGGCCCACGACTCGGAGGCGTGGCTGCAGAAATTCACGCCGCGCGGAGCCCGAAGCATTTGGTCGAAGATCAACAGGGAGAAGGCGGAACAGCTTATTGCGAGCGGGCGGATGATGCCGGCCGGGCTGAGGGCGATCGAGAACGCGAAGCGGAACGGGCGGTGGGAGAACGCCTACCATTCGGCGAAGGGTTCCACCATACCGGAAGATTTTCTGGTCGCGATGGCGAAGAACAGGAAGGCGAAGACCTTCTTCGAAACGCTGAACAGCGCCAACCGGTACGCGATCCTCTTCAGGATTCAGACCGCGAAGAAGGCGGAGACCCGCGCCCGGCGGATCGAACAATTCACCGGGATGCTGGAGAGGCACGAGAAGATCCATCCATGAGCGGGCATTATCACCCCGCTGCGGAAATCGCCCGAACGATCGACAGCCAAGCGGGCTGTTCAGCACGACGTCACTCAGAGTCTCAGCGCTGGTCAATGCACACGTATCAGTCGGTATTCATCACTGTGCGTGCCGCAAGTGACGCGCAGTCTTGTGATAGGACTGTGATAAGTCAGGCGCGAAACCTCGACGAACATCGAGGTTTACGGACGCACATCGCGAGATAGTGTGGAGGCGTTAAGTCGCTGATCGCGTGTGTCTTGAGACGCTTCAAGGCGGGTTGATGTCGCTGGCCCGCTTCGCTTTCCAAGCGAGCGCCTTCAACCACTCGGCCATCTCTCCGTTTAGAATCAATCACTTGCGAGCGGTCCGGAACAGTGTAGCGCAGAACCCTCCTTCAAATCCTGCTGCCCTGCGATGTGATTTGGATTCAGCGGGTTACCGCCGCATGCCGGCGTGATCGTCGATCGAATTGTGTAAGACCTCCTAATGTCGCTCGATCACTTACGGCGTTCCGAATGTTCAACGTGGACCTCCAAGCGCGCTGGATCGTCGCGCCATGCAGGACAGGCGGCGCGCTAACTGAGCTTCAACGAACGTCGTTCCGTAGAAGTGAGGAGAGCGTGTGCGTTCAGCCGGCCAACAACTTCTTGGCCATCCATCGAGCGTCGCTCGCCCGCTGCGGCCCGTCGACCTCGGACCCCGCGACGGCGCCATCGAAGAGCACCATAAGAGCGCGAGCCGTCGCTTTCGCGTCCTTCACTCCCGCCGCCTTCGTCCACTCGAGGAAACGCTCCGCGAACCACTCACGCTGACCGTGAGCAATGACGCGGGCCGGGTGCGCCGCATCAGTGAGCTCGCTCACCGTATGCTGCAACGGGCACCCGCGGAAGTCCTTGGACTCCGCCCACGCCACCACCCAATCGAAAACTTGAGGGCGCGTTG
>DATHDR010000300.1:0-2393 GCA_035318965.1 Verrucomicrobiia bacterium
AGGTAACTACGATGCTGGGCCACCAGCGCGGTGGTGGCCACACGCCTGTTATGGCCCCCCACATCAAGGACGTAGCCGCCGGCGTGGGAGCCGACAAGCCGAGCGAGCGGAACCGCAGTGGGCACCAAGCGTTCAAACAGCCGCCCGCCGGCAGGGAGGCGTAATGCAGTCGCGATCAGGCGATTCAACCCGACGACCTGGGTATCGACGAAGAAATCAACATCGCACAAGCTGGGCCACACGCGCCGCAGCGTCACAGCGTCGGCACTCTCGGCGAGGTACCCACGCACCTCGCCGCGTCCGAAGGGAACGCGGAAGACTATCGACCGGCTCCAACCGGTCGCAGCGGTCAAGTGGCCATCGTGCAGTACATGAATTGGGCGGCTCAAAGAGCGAAGCAGCGAGGCCGCCGTGCCGGAGCTCATCGTCACCAGCAAGCCCCATCGCGAGTGGGTCGTCGAGGGGTCACGGTCAACGCACGGAGATGTTAGTAACAGTGAAGCGATGGCGAAGCCAAGACTGGGCCTCGCCATCGCCCCCGGGTTGGATCAGCTGCCGAGATTTTTCTCTGATCGGTTGTGCGCGATCTGCTCGGCACCGACGGAGTTCGCCGCACCCAGGCCCGCCTCAGACCGGTTGTGTGCGATCTGCTCCGCACCGGCGGCCGGCGCGGACACCGCGACGCTAGAGCTGTGGCTGGCGGACAGCGTCGCGACCACCGCGGGCGCGCTCACTGCGATTACCGCACCGGCCACGAAGGCCAGCAATCCGCTGACGGCGGCCGTTCCGAATGGAACCCGACGGCTGACGAGAGTGTTGACGTTTTGCATCTGATTCGACCTCCTGGTTGATGAGGCCAGCTTCCGCTTGCAAGCTCGACCGTTCATCGGTGAGCTCCCTCATTTCTCAGCCGGAGGCCGGGCGTGCCTCCTGGACGTTCAGCAGGCGGGCTAGATCGGTGCGGTTGCGGGCGCCTGTCCTGGCCAGGATGTTAGAAACGTGGCGTTCGACAGTCTTGCGGGACAGGAAGAGTCGGCCGGCGATCTCCGGATTGCTGTGCCCGGCGCCGATAAGCGTCGCTATCTCCCTCTCGCGATCGCTGAGCCTGTCGAGCGCACTTTCTCCAGCTCGGGCCTGGCCGCGCCGCCATGTGCGGACGCCGAGACGTCGCAGCCCAAGCTCTGCCAGATGTTGCTCGGTGGCCGCACCTACAGCGGCCGCTTGGTCACCAGCCTTTCGAAACTCCTCTGCTGCACGCCGCCGATCGCTTCCAATCAATGCGCCGGCGAGGTCCAGTCTGGTCCACAGCAACGCGCCGACCAAGCCAAGTCGGTCCCTCTCCGCCAGAACCGCTTCGATCTCTGCGATGCCGGCGGGATCGCCCCTGGCCACCGCGATCAGGGCCGCCACATGCCTCCGCCAGAGCATGTCGTTCAGCAATGCAGGACGCCCATTCTCGTCCCAGGCTTGCAGCTCTGTCTCCGCCTCTTCGAGGCGGCCCAAACGCGCTAACGACTCGGCTGTTTTGAGGGCCAGCTCTCGCGAACATCGCCGGCAGTCGGCGGCCAAGGCGTCTTGCCGACTGGCCTCGGCGTGCCGCTCAACTTCCAGGCTGCGACCAGGTTCGCCACACCTGGCCAGCCAGATAGAGATATGCCAGTGGAGATGCATACGGAAATGGGGCTGCGATTGGAGCATCACCTCGCGTTCGAGACTGGCGATCGCATCGCGCCAGTCACCACGAGACAACCAGATCTGGTGGCGGAGGTCATGGATCGACCAGTTGCCCACTTTGACCATCGCGAATCGTTCTTGGCTGCCCGCGACCCGCCGCTCCAACTCCACGCATTCCGAAATAACCTCGTCCGCCTCGTCAAAGTGACCTGTATCGATCAGCTTGCTGGCGAGGGTCGCGCCTGCGGCGAGAGTGAGCATGGGCAGCATTCGCTGACGCGCTTGAGTCCAGGCGCGCCGTGCGCCGGCGACGGCCTCCCCGACACGGCCGGCGAACATCAAGGCTGTGGCGCGGTCCTGGTCGGCCCAGATCGAACCCTCCTCTGAGCCGCTGGCCATCTGAGCCATCTCCTCGGCGATCTGCAGCTGGGCAGGGCCATTCTCTTCAACCACCGCAGAGTCGAACGCGACTTGCAGGGCGGCCACGTAAGCATCGCGTTCGCGCGAATCGATTTCGACGGGTGGTTTGCCCCACAGCTGCCGAGCCTTCTCCGCGGCATCGAATGCAGCCCTTCGGCCCTCCTCCGCGCGATGCTTCTGGACCTGGAGCAAATTCGCCCGATGCGACTCGATCTCGACTGACAGCACGGGGTCATCGGTGGCTTGGCTCAATGCGAGCTCAAGCAATGAAAACGCCTCTTCCTTTCGTTCGATGAGGC
>DATHDR010000301.1:0-5847 GCA_035318965.1 Verrucomicrobiia bacterium
CCTCGGTGAGGGCAGACGCCAGTTCCTCGACGAAGAGAGGATTTCCCTCGGAGGCTTCTGCCAACCTCTCGATGGCTCCTTTGAAACCAACCGACTTCGCCAGCAGATGTTCCGCCAAAACGGCAGAGTCGGCGCTTGACAGCGGTTCTAGTCCAATTG
The DNA here is from genome assembly GCA_035318965.1 of Verrucomicrobiia bacterium. Lineage (GTDB taxonomy): Bacteria > Chloroflexota > Dormibacteria > Dormibacterales > Dormibacteraceae > Palsa-870. The sequence continues at coordinate 160 of DATHDR010000301.1, forward strand.
TTGTATGAGCGAACAGACCACTTCCCCAACCTGGCCTGCGGTCAATGAACTCCGGCCTGGTGAGACCCACAATCATCAGCGGCTGATCCCTGATGTGAATCGCAAGATATTCGATGAGATCGAGCAGTCCTGGGTCCGCCCAGTGCAGATCCTCGACGATGACAAGCAGCGGCTGGATCGAAGCAAAACCCTCGATCAACCGCCGGGCTGCGAAGAAAAGGAAAGCGCGATCGCGAGCCGGTGCGTCCACGCCTATCCCGGCGAGCAGAGAGATGTAGCGGGTCGTCTCTTCGACTTCCGTCGCCGGCAGCAACTTCTCGATCGCCGTTGAAAGCTTCGCCCGCGCGGAATCTGGCGGATCGGTCTCATAAATGTCCGCGATGCCGCGTACCAGCTGCGCGAACGCACCGTAAGCCGCGCGCTCGCCATACGGCAGGCAGCGGCCGCGCGCCACCGCGGCTCCTTGACCTTGAACGCGGCGCGAAAACTCACGCTGCAGCCTCGACTTACCAATGCCAGGATCGCCAACTACGGTCACTAGATGCGGATGCCGGTCACCGACGGCACCACCCCAGATCGAGGTCAGAAGCTCGAGTTCACGGTCGCGTCCGACCATCGGCACGTCAGGTCGCGCCCTACCGGTTGCAACAGGTGCAACCGCAAGCCACGAGCGGACCGGCTCGTTCTTTCCTTTCGCATCGACCGACGGAAGATCCTGGTAGTTGATTACGTTTCGAGTCATCCGATAGGTTTCCTCGCCCACGACAAGACCGCCGGAAGGCGCCGACGTCTGCAACCTCGACGCAGTGTTGACGACGTCACCCATGGCGAGCGCTTCGCCAGTGGCCGGACCCGATGCCACGGTCACCACGGCCTCGCCTGTATTGACAGCGCCGCGGGCTTTGAGTTTCATCTGCGCGACAGCTTCGAGCACGCCGAGGCCGGCCCTCACCGCGCGTTCCGCATCATCCCCGTGTGAGACTGGTGCGCCGAACACAGCCATCACGGCATCGCCGATGAACTTCTCCATGGTCCCGCCATACGCCTCGATCTGTTGCCGTGCCGCCGCCTGGTAGGCGCCCAGTGTGTCTCGGACGTCCTCGGGGTCCGCCCTCTCAGACTGACCGGTAAAGCCGACGAGATCGACGAAAAGCACCGAGACCAATTTGCGTTCCTGCTTGACCGGTTCCGCATCTAGCGACGCGCCGCAGGCCAGGCAGAAGCGGGCGCCGGGTGGGTTTTCCTGGCCGCAGCGCTTGCAGACCACGGTCGGAGTGTACCTCCACATTCTTCCTTCCTGGCACGTCGCCAGCGAGGCTCAAGTCCGCGCAAAGTGGTAGCCCAAACGGGACGCTATTCGAACCACCTGGGTCAACTGGAAGTGCTATTTAGCCGGTCTCAGGTCGAAGAAGCGTGTTGATCAATGCGTCCCCTAGCCATTCCTCGTAGCGGGCTGGCGTCCAGCCTCTCTCGAAGACCAGCTGGGTGTACTGGTCGGGGCCGCTCAGCGCCCAGATTACGGCCACCGCTTCCGACGGCGAGATGCCCGCCCGGAGCCGGCCGCTTCTATCTAGCTGTGCCGGCACGCCGTACTGGATCATGCCCCTTAATCGTTGCTCCTCTCTCTCTCGATAGCGCGCGAGCAGGTCTGGATCGCCGGACTCCCGCATGAAACGGAGGAGATCTGCGCAGAGTTCGTAAATGAGGCGAGAAACGTGGGCGTTCATCCGAAGCCCGAGTTCGGGGTCGTCGGCTGGGCCCAACTGGTCGAAAAGCTTGAGAGCATCCGCGACATGAGGGAACCCGCTATCTATGAGGCCCTGCGCCAGGCGCAGCTTGGTTCCGAAAACCCCGTACACCGTCTGGTAGGCCACGCCGGCCTCCCTGGCGATGTCTTCCATCGTGACGCTGCTGTAGGTCCCGCTCTTCAATAATCGCCGAGCCGCGTCGAGGATGCGGCCCCGAGTCATCTCCGCCTGTTCCCTACGCAGCGCCCCGTTGTACGTGCGACGGACCTTGACAGTCTTGATCATTGCGAATAGGATACCACTATCAATCAGAGATTGCCTCTAGTTAAATTGAGGCGTCCTTAATAAGGTGGTTGGGATGGCCAAACTAAGCAAGTGGTGGGATTGGCTTCTGCCTGAGCTGATCTTTCTGTGTCCGATGGGGGCGATGGCTTACTACAACGCCACCGCCGAGACGGAAGCTGCGCACCCTCATTCGGAGCGAGCCAGACGCCGTAGCGTCATTTCCACCTCGGTGATGGGCGCCGCCGTCATCCCCGTTGCCCGCGTATGAGCAGCGCCTCTAAGGCTGAGTTGGACGTGGTCATCATTGGTGGCGGCATCCAGGGGCTGGTCGCCCTCAACGCGCTGGTCGAGGAAGGCTACTCATGTGCATTGGTAAGCGACGGTGATCTGGGATCCGGCCAGACACTCCATTCACACGGCTACCTCAACACCGGTTTCGGCATGTTCGGTGCAGAGCTCCCGCGCGCCTCGGTCGATCTAGTCCAGCCCTATCTGGAGAAGCGCGGCCTCGTGCTGAGCCATGACTGGGTCATGATCCCGCCCCCGAACATGCCGCTCTTTGATGGCCTACCCCCGGCCACCTTGCCTAGCGGATTCGTCACGCCACACGGCCTGAAGGCGGTGGGATTGCCTGACCGCAGCTTTCCAAAGCGCGGTCTTGTCGAGGTGCTGAGCCAGAGCCACCACGAGCGGATTCTTCGCGGGCAGGCCACGCCGCGTTGGAGTGGCGAGCAAGTAAAGGCCGTCGTTGTGCGCCTCTCAGCCGGCGGCGAGGAGATCGTTCTCTCGACCAAGGTCGTCGTTGTCGCTGCAGGGTGCGGCAGCAAACAGCTCCTAAAAGGTCTGGTCGGACAAACTGCGCAGACCGTGGAGATCAAGCATCGACGGGTCCACATGATCTGCGTTCGCGCGCCGCGTGGCGCCCTACCGACCACAAGCATCGTAGCCATGCCCCTCGGCTTGATGCTTGCGGCTCATGACCAGCCGAACAACGTCACGTGGTATGTCACGCCGATGGAAATGGGCGGACCGTCGTACGACGACATTCCCGGTGACGCGGCAAGTGACGTCGATCCAGGGATGGTTTCTCGAGGTTGTGCGAATCTACTGACTCTTTATCCTCGACTGCCCGAGATTGACGGGCTCCAGCTCGGCTGTTACGCAGGGTATCGACAGGACGTCGGCGACCGGCCCGGAAACCGGATGTGCGAGCTCGTGGATGGAACCAAAAACGTGGTTGTCGCTTTGCCGTCGGGGCTCGTGGGCCCCTGGCTCAACGCGACCAGGATGTGTGAGATTGTCGGTGGGCTCGTCGATCCAGGTGGCAGCCAGTCGCCACTGACCGGTGGGGGCGTCGGCGTCCGAGTCGGCAGCGCGGTGGAAGATCGACCGGACTTCGTGTGGATGGGATGGGACGAGTGGCTGCGTAAATACCCACAGCCTTCGGTTCATGCATTCCGGGAAAAGTAGCCAACCTGGGATCGCCCTCGCGACAGTTGGCCAGAGGAGTGGCCCACTCCCGCAGGGCTGGGGACCCCTCAACATCGAAGAACTCCAAACGACTGCTGCGGTCACACACTGACGCGACTGCGGCGGACGCAGGGCCGGTTCAGTCGCCGGTCAGAGTCAGCCTGCTCGGACCTCGACGAATCCAGCTGCGTTGAAGTCACCGTCGAATGCCAAAGCCTCGCGGATCCGTCGACGCCGCATCACCGCAAAGCTTGTCGCATCAACAAATGAGTACTCGCGCTCTCCACGCGCTCGGAGCCAGCGCCAGGCTTCGGTTTCGGTAGCTTCATCGACATGCACGATCTCGGCGTCGGGGAGGCCCTTCAACCTGTCGACAAAGCCGACCGCGGCTGAGTGCCCGGAGCGCCTGCGAAGGAGAGTCCATGTCTCACCTACGACGTGGTTCGTTGTGACGACCCGACCAACTCCCCGTTCCACCAGGGCGCGCGCTTGCTCATGCCGGGAGTCTCGACGCTCTTGTAAGCCAAACCAAAAACTGGTGTCCGCGAACCTCATCGATCGTGGTCGTAAATGACGGCGTCTAGGTCTTCGACAGCACCATCGTCAAGCCAGCCCGTTAGGGCCTGCCAAGGATCGGCGTCCGGCCGCGTTTCGCTGGCCAGTTCTCGGGCTAACGAAGCACGGATGAGGGCGGCTTTAGACAATCCCCTACGCGCGGCCTCCACTTCGGCCGCATCGTCCAGGGCCTCATCGATGTGGATTTGGATCCGCCTCATGAAACCCCATTATACACACCATTGTCGCGGTCGGTGTGTATACGAGTAGCCCCGGCGGGATTCGAACCCGCGATCTCAGCCTTGAGAGGGCTGCGTCCTAGTCCACTAGACGACGGGGCCACATGCTGGTGGGCGGCGTTGGGGTCGAACCAACGACCTCTCGCGTGTGAGGCGAGCGCTCTCCCACTGAGCTAGCCGCCCCATGGGATTCACAATTCTACCCACCCTCGTACGATCCTCCGTGGATGCCCACTCCCCTGGCGCAGCGACATTGCGTTGAGTGCAAGCCCGGCACCGCGCCGCTCCCCAGGGATGAGGTGGACCGGCTTCTCGCGCAGGTCCCTGGCTGGGCGGCCGAGGAGGCGGACGGGCACCTTCGGCTGACGAGGACCGTCAAGTTCAAAGGCTTCATGCCCGGGGTGGACCTGACCAACCGGATCGCCCCCATCGCCGAGGCGGAGGGCCATCATCCCGACCTGCTCCTGACCTACGGCTCCCTCACCGTCCGGCTGTGGACACACGCCGCCGGTGGGCTGACAGAGAACGATTTCATCCTGGCTTCGCGACTGGAAGAGGCTACTTCGCAAAGTCTTAACTGACTTTCCTGTGATTTGTCGGCGACCGCGTGATAGCTTCTACCGGCTTGATGCATTTCTTTGTCTGCTGGTTCTTCCATCAAAAAGAGCGTGAGGTGCTGCTCAAGGGCATCCTGCCCATGGGCCTCGACGCCGTCGTCTTCTGCTGGCGCTGCGACCGCATGCGCGGGCGCGCCGTTCGGGTGCTCCAGATGACCCCGAACGGGCTTCGGGCTTAACGCTCCCAGCTCACCTCTCGAGAACGACGCCCGGGTAGTAGGCCTGGAGCGCCGTCGCGCGCGGAAACTGCTCGGCGGCAAGGTCGCGCAGCGGCAGATCGACGTTCCAGCTGACCACCACGACGGCGTCGCAGTCCGCCAGCTGATCGGGGGTCGAAACCACCGAAAAGTCCGTGGTGTAGGCCGCCAGCACCTGCTCGTCGATGTGGACAACGCACGCTCGATGGCCGGCCGCGTGGATGCGTTCGATCGCTGCCGCCGCCTGGGGCAGGGCAAGGGGATCCTCGACGTAGCCGGGCACTTGGCTGATTGCGGCCCATAGGGCGCCCCCGGCAACCACCGGCGCCAGCACCTTCCACCGGGCGATCGCCGCCGCCATCAGCAGGGCGCATGCGGGCACCAGGAAGATGAAGAATCGCGGATAGAGGTAGGCGGGCTGGAGGCCCAGCCACAACGCTGCCACGACCAGCGCAACGACGCCGAGCCCAGCCCACAGCCATGGCCGCGCGCGCAGCGCCCACAACCCCAGACCGGCCGTGGCCAGCCACAAACCGACCGGAACAAGCACGGGGGCGCCGAGCAGGAACAGCACCAG
>DATHDR010000302.1:0-2094 GCA_035318965.1 Verrucomicrobiia bacterium
CTGATGTGACTGTCCTGACCACCGTTCGTGAACACGTCGAATGGTTTGTGGACCCATCGCGCTATCCGGTCCAGTGGAATCTCGTGCTCAGCTGGCGAACTTTGCTCACGGTCATGGCGTCGGCGCTCACACTGGGCGCCCTCAACTTCGCCCTGCGCCTGTTCGGCGACCGGCACTGGCCCCGCCTCACGTTCCTCCCGTGGTTGCTGAAGGCTTCGCTTTGACGGCCGGACCGCTCGAGGGTGAGCGGGAGGTGCTGTGGATAGTCGAGGCGAAGTCCGAAAACGCGATCCGGCTGCGGATGGCGGAAGATCCGTGGGCGGCAGTCGGCATGCTCAGCCCGGCGAGCATCGAGCGATGGACCGTGGTGCTGGACGGCCGGCGCTTAGGGAATAGCCAGCTTTTCGGTGAGGTGAGCTGCCGCGGGCACTAGCCGCGTCGGGCTACATATATAAGAGGACGCGCGCGGGTCCGCTCTGCCGAGTTCGTGAGCATCCCACTCTAGACTGGCCTGACCGAAATGTTCACGGGTGCCAGCTACGCTCGCAGCGGCGATGTCAACATCGCCTATCAGGTTGTGGGCGAAGGTCCGATAGACCTCGTGCTCGTCCTCGGCTGGGTCTCGCACCTCGCCTTCGTCTGGGAACTCCCGGCCATGGCCGCGTTCCTGAACCGACTTGCCTCATTCACGCGTCTGATCCTGTTCGACAAGCGAGGCTGCGGGATGTCCGACCGGGTGCATCCCCTGCCGACCCTGGAGCAACGAATGGACGACGTTCGCGCCGTTCTGGACGCGGTCGGGTCGAAGAGGGCTGCTCTGCTCGGTATCTCCGAGGGCGGCGTGATGTCGGCGCTCTTCGCCGCCACCTATCCCGAAAGGACGGCCGGCCTCGTCATTGACGGCAGCTATCCTTCCGCGCTGAGACGCCCCGGCTACCCATGGGGTATCACCGAGGAGCAGTTCGAGGAGCGGATCGGGCGGGTCACGGAGATCTGGGGCAAGGTGATCGGCATGGAGCGCTATGCGCCCAGCCAGGTCGACAACCCGGAGGTCGCGAACTGGTGGGCCATGTTCACGCAGATGAGCGCCAGCCCCGGCGACGCCGCTGACCTGCAGCGAATGAACCTATTGATCGACATCCGCGACATCCTCCCCGCGATCCGAGTTCCGACCCTCATCGTCCACGCGCGCGGCGACAAGATCGCGCCGATCGAGGCCGGCCGCTACTTCGCGCAGCACATCCCGAATGCGAGGCTCCTGGAGCTGAACTCCGATGACCATTGGCCGTACTTCGGTGACGCCGAGCTCGTCCTCGGCGAGGTGCAGGAGTTTCTCACCGGCGTGCGCAGCAGTCCGGCCCCCGAGACGATGCTCGCGACTGTCCTTTACACGAGTGTGACCCAGGCCGGCGCGCATGCGGTCTGGCTCGGCGACAGGCGGTGGAATGCGCTCGTCGACCGTCATCACGTAGTCGTCCGCAAGGCGCTCGCAAAGTATTCGGGCCGCGAGATAGAGGCAGGCGATCATGGCGTCACCGCCGTTTTCGACGGTACCGCCCGCGCAATCCGCTGCGCACTCGATGTTCGCGACGAGTTGCTCGAGCTCGGGCTGCGGATCCGGGCCGGCCTCCACGCAGGCGAATGCGAGATCCGTGGCGGCCGTCCAAGAGGCGTGGCTCTCCAAGTCGCTTCGAGCGTGATGGGTGCGGCCCAGCCGGGCGAGGTTCTCGTTTCGGGCACGGTCAAGGACCTGGTGGTGGGCTCGGGCCTCGAGTTTGCCGATCGCGGCACCCGCGAGTTCGCAGACGTGCCGGGGTCGTGGAGCCTGTTCGCGGCGGGCCCCGAACGACTAGGTCGTGTCGATGAGCCAGCGCATGCAGCGGCGCAGGTCGGGCTCAGCCGCCGCGAACGTGAGGTGGCGCAGCTGCTAGCGCGCGGCCTCAGCAACCGGGAGATCGCCGGCCGCCTTTACCTCTCAGAGCGCACCATCGACAACCACGTGCACCACATCCTGGACAAGCTCGGGTTCGACTCGCGCGTCCAGGTGGCGACGTGGGTTGCCAGAAATTGAGCACCTGACCTGAGCACCGCCTG
>DATHDR010000303.1:0-9668 GCA_035318965.1 Verrucomicrobiia bacterium
TAGGTCGAGAGGAAGGCCGGCGTGACGACAGACAGCACGAGCATGCCGACGATGTCGATGAGCAGCAGCCCAAGGGCCACACCGGGTGCGACGCCGCGCAAACGCATCATCACGGGCCCGCACCCCCCACCGCCCGGGTGACCCTGTCCAGCACCACGGCCAACAGCAGGACCACGCCGAGAAAGACCGTGATCCAGAAGTTGTCGATGCCCACGAGGAGCAGGCCGTTGGAGATGGTCGCGAGCAGCACGCCACCGACGATGGTTCCCGGCACCGAAACCAGGCCGCCGGAAAGCAGGGTCCCGCCGATCGCCGGCGCGACGAAGGAAGCCAGGAGCCAATCGCTGCCCAGGCTGGGCGAGGCAGTGTGGTCGGCGGCGATCGCCATCAGCCCGGCCGTCGCAGCGAGCGCTCCGGAAAGGCCATGAGTCAGCAGCACGACGCGGTCGACAGACAATCCCGACATCCGCGCGGCCTGGCGGTTGGCGCCGACCGCGAGCATCTCCCGGCCCAGGCTGAGGTTACGGTAAAGGAAGAAAAGGGCGACCCCGACCGCGAGCATCACCAGGACCAGGTTCGATACCGGTAGGCCCGCCACCTCGGTCTCCGAAAAGCTCGTGAAGGAATCGGGCAACCGGCTGAAGGGGTCCGAATGGGTGAGGATCAACATCGCGCCGGTGATGAGGCTTGCCGTCGCCAGGGTGACGATGAAGCTGTTGATTCGCGTCCATGTGATCAGCAGCGCGTTGCCAAAACCAAGCAGTGTGCCGGCGACCAGCGCAAAGAGGATCGCGACCTCGGGCGGCAGCCCGAGGACCTGCATCGCCCAGCCGGCGATCATCCCCGTCGCACCGCCGATGGCGCCTACGGCGAGGTTGAGGTCGCCGATCGACAGCGCCACCATTTGCGCAAATCCGATGACGATCTGGATCGAGGCGAACCGAAGCAGCGAGAAGAGGTTGAAGTCCGAGGTGAAGCCGGAGGCTGCGACCGAGAAGAAGATCCAGAACCCGACGGTGACGATGAGGAGGGCGAGCAGGGCAACCTGCCGCAGGAGCGCGCCGCCGGTGAAGCGGGTGCTAGCCGATGCGAAGATTTGCGATCGCATCACGGTCCCAGTCGATGCCGACCCCGGGCGTCTCTGGCGCGAGAGCCTGTCCGTTCGCGATCTCGATCTCCGTCCGCGTGATCTGCCTGAGCTGCGGTATGTGCTCCAGGTAAATGGCGTTTGGCACCGCTGCGGCAAGACTGACATGAAGCTCCATCAGAAAGTGAGGCGCGACCTTGACGTTGAAAGCCTCGGCGAGGTGGGCGACTTTCAGCCACGGGGTGATTCCACCGAGACGGGCCGCATCTGGCTGGAGGATGCCGGCGGCGCCCGCCGCCACGTACTCGCGGAAATGGCTGAGGGAGTAGATGCTCTCCCCCACCGCGATCGGGATGCTGGTCGAAGCCGCCAGCCGGACGTGACCCCCGAGGTCTTCTGCCGGAAGCGGTTCCTCAAGCCAGAAGAGGTCGAGCTCCTCGAAAAGATGCGCTCGCCGCTTGGCCTCGGCGTAGGTCATCGACTGGTTGGCGTCGACCATGATGTCGAACGCCGGCCCGACCGCGTCGCGCACTGCGCTGAGCCGCTCGAGGTCTTCCTGCGGCCGGGGCTTGCCCACTTTCAGCTTCACACCCGGCCAGCCCTTTTTCTTTGACGCGATCGCGCCCTCGACCAACTCCTCGGTCGAGATGTGGAGCCATCCACCTTCGGTGTCGTAAAGCGGAACGGTCGGGCGCGCGCCCCCGGCCAGGCGCCAGAGCGGCTGGCCGAGAGTCTTACCGCGCACGTCCCAAAGCGCGATGTCCACGGCCGCGAGTGCGAGGCTCGTAATCGCCCCCACTGCCGTTCCGTGCGTGGCCCAGAAAAGCTTTTGCCAGATCGCTTCGATCTGGTTCGCATCCTGGCCCGCGAGTAGGGGGACAAGGTCGTGCCGAAGCATTTCGAGCACGGCCCGTCCCCCCGTTCCAATGGTGTATGCGTAACCGGTGCCAACCACGCCGTCGGACGTCTCGATGTCAACGAAGATCGTCTCCTGCTTGGTGAAGCTCTGGATCGCGTCGGTGCGAGGTCGCTCAGGAATCAGGTCGACGAGATAGGTGTCGACTCGCCGGATTGGCGTTTTGAGCGAGTCGTGTGACGTGGCGGCCTGTCGCATCAGCAGGACAGGTACTTGTCCTTGAAGCCCAAGACGATGCTCTTGGTGAGCGTCTTGAAGTCGTCCTTGTAGCTGGTTGTCTTGTCCGGGCTGATCAGCAGCGTTCCGGAGTCGATGAAGTACGGCGCGCCGCTCTTCTTCTTGCAGCCCTGGTGGACCTGGTTGATGACGTACGCGGCGATGTAAGCCTGGCCGTACGGGTTCTGGCCCATCGTCCCGATCAGGAAGCCGTCCTTGACGGCCGCCAGCACGACGGGGTCGTCGTCGATGCCCACCATCTTGATTTTCTTGTCGCCAAGGGTCCGAAGCGCCTTGGCTGCGGCGACCGTCGGGTTGTAGGCGCTGGTCACGATGCCGGTGATGTCCTTGTGGGCGGCGAGCGCCTGGTTGATGGCGGTGTCAGCCGTCTGGGCATCTTTGTCGATGTCGGTGATGGTGATCAGGGTGACGGAGCCATTGGACTCGGCCACAGCCTTCTTCACGGCGTCGACGCGCAGGACGGTGTTCGGGTCGGTCAGGAGTCCGGTGCCGTGCAGAAGAGTGCCCTTTCCGCCCATCGCCACGATCGCGGCCTTCGCGCCCGTGTAGGCCGAGGCGCCCACGTCGGTGGCCAGGCAGAAGGTCGTCTTGGTCGGTTCCGCGATGCAGCCTCCGACGGCTATCACCGGGTAGTTCTTGCCGGCCAGCTGGCTGACGATGCCGTTGGCGGCGTTGCCGTCAGTCGGAAAGATGCCGAAGCCGTCGTAACCCTGGGCGGCAAGGCTCGTCAGAAGCTGGTTCTGAAGGTCCTGCTTCCAGTCGGTCGGCACTTCGAACGTGCCTTTGCTGAGGTTGAAGTCAGCCTTGGCGTCCACGATCGCCTGCCGCATCGGTTCGAAGTACGGGTGCGGGCCGCCGGGGACGATGGCAACCGACGCCGTTGTCTTGCCTCCCCCCGTGGCGGTCCCTCCGCACGCGGCGACGAGCACCACGGTTGCAATGGCCAGTGCTCGAGCCAGGGCTCTACGTTCCATCGGCTTCCTCCTTGTTCAAGCAGCACGAAATTGGCGTGCATCTGCTCGGGTGAATGAGCGGGATCCACCCGATGCTATAGGATATTGGATGTTGGGTCAAGGCCCAATTTTTGAGCCTGGGCGACGTTCTATACGAACAGCGGCTCGGCCCTCGCACGCTCAAGCATCGTGGCCATGTCCGCATCGGCTGGACGCTTTTCGAAACGCTCGGCGGCATCCAGGACGCGCGGCAGCACATCGACGTCCCCGACCGTGTTGAGGAAAATGCCTGGCCGGCCCAGCGCCCACCAGACCGCAAGGTCGATGTCGGCCTGCGCCTCGAGCGGCTGATACCACGTGCTCCGGGTCCGCTCTCGCCCGAGCCACGGCCGCAGCGCGATTGATTTGATCGTCTGTATGGCGACCTTGCGCCCGGCGCACGTCCTGGCGAGCGCCTCGAAGTTCTCGGCGTAGTAGGGCAGCTGCATGGTCACGAAGTTGTAGGGCAGTAGGACCGAATCGAAATCGAAGCGCTCCAGGCTGCGGCGGTGATTGGCCGCGATCTGCGCCCCGTGGCCGGTCACGCCGATGAACCGCACCAGGCCTTCGGCGCGTGCCTCGACTGCCGCCTCGATCACCCCGCCCGGGCTGAGCGCTGTGTCCCACTCGATGGGGTCGGCGAGGTTGTGCAGCTGCCAGAGGTCGACGTGGTCGACGCCGAGCCGGTCGAGGGATCGGTGCAGCTCCTCACGCGCTTTCGCCTTGGTCCGGGCATCCGTCTTGGTCGCCAGGAAGAAGCGACCAGGCTCGCGCTTGAGCCAGGGGCGGATCCGCAGCTCGGCGTCGCCATAGCTGGCTGCGGTGTCAATGTGATTGACGCCGTGGCGAAGCAGGACCTCGAGCGTTCGATCAGCGACATCCTGGGTCACCCGCGAAAGCGCGGCCGCGCCGAAGACTGTGCGGGTGCTCTGATGCCCGGTGCGCCCGAATTCCAGAATCGGGATCGCCATGCATAAAAGGTATTCCAGGCACGGCCCTCAGCGCTCTTCGCGGACGTAAGGAACGCCTAGCGAGGCGGGAGCGCCGAGTCGCTGCTTGGCCCAGCCGGTGGAGACGATCACCAGCACCGCCACCGTCATCACATACGGCAGCGACCCGAAGAGCTCAGGCGGCAGCGGAACCTGGTGCGCCTGCAGCACGAAGCCGAGGCTGGAGAACAGTCCGAACAGGTACGCGCCGGCAAGCGTGAGCTCGGGGCGCCAGAAGGCGAAGATGACCAGCGCGATCGCGATCCAACCTGCGCCGGAGGTCATACCGTCGATCCAGTTCGGCGTGATGGCCAGGCTGTAGTACGCGCCCGCGACGCCGGCCAGCAAGCCTCCCGCCAGCGTGTGCGCGTAGCGATACCGGGCCACGTTCACACCCATCACGTCCGCTGTTTGTGGAGACTCACCGACCGCGCGCAGGTGCAGGCCGGTGCGGGTCCTGTAGAGGTAGCCCAGGGTCAAGATGACCAGTGCCCACGAGGCGTAGACCAGGGCGTTCTGGTGGAAGACGATGGGCCCGAGCACCGGGACGCCCGAGAGCCCGAAGAGGTTGATCGCGGTGAATTCGTGCTTGGCCGGCTGGCCTCCAAGGCTGCCGACGCTTCCGATGTATGACGAGAGCCCCGCGCCGCCGGCAAAGATCGTGAGCGCGAGACCCGACACGATCTGGTTGGCGCGCAAGCTCACCGCCAGGACGGCGTGAATCAGTGAGGTCGCGAGCGCAGCCGCTCCGCCGATCAACGTCGCGAGCAGAAGCACGAGCCAGGTGGGACCGCCCAGGTGCTGCACGCTCCAGAACGCTGTCACCGCCCCGATGAGCATCATCCCTTCCACCCCCAGGTTGAGCACGCCCGAGCGCTCGGCGAGCAGCTCCCCCACCGCGGCGAAGACAAGCGGCGTTCCGTAGAAGATCGATGAGGCGATCAGCACGACGACGATGCTGTCATTGACGTTCACGATGGGCTCACGCCCCTCGCCCCTGAGGGGAGAGGGAGGGTGACCCGGTAGTGGATCAGAAGCTCCCCCCCGAGGGCGAAGAAAAGGATCATCCCCTGGAGCACGCCAACCAGCCCGGCCGGAAAGCCCGGGCCTTGAAGGCTGTAGCCCGCGTTGGCCAGGCCGCCCAGGAGAAACGCGACGAGGACGACTGAAAAAGGGTTGTAGCGGCCGAGCGCGGCGACGACGATTCCCGCATAGCCAAGCCCGGCCTGCTGCAAACCACGCGGGTCGAGCACGTGACGGAAATCACCGATCTCGCTGGCGCCGCCAAGACCGGCGAGCGCCCCGGACAATGCCATCATCGTCACCACAACCCGCCGGGTCTTGACACCGGCGTAGCGCGCGGCGGGCAGCGAATCGCCAAGGATGCGCGCCTGGAGCCCAAAGATGGTGGACCGGTACAGCCACCACAGCACCGCTGCCGCGAGCACGCCGAGTACGAACCCGAACGGCAGCACGACCACGCCCAGGTCGAAGCTCGGCCACATGGCGGCGGCCGGGAGCGGCTTTCCCTGCGGGAATGCGCGCGCGCTGAAGGTGCTGAGGTCGCGCCAGAAGGACCTGCTGCCGAAGATCAGGTAGGTCAGCACGAGGCCGGCGACGTAGTTGAGCATCAGCGTGGTGATGATCTCGTTGGTGTTGAAAAACGCCTTCAAGAGACCGGGGATGACTGCCCATCCGGCCCCAAACAGCAACCCGCCGGCGATCATGCCGGCGATGATCACAGGGCCGGGTTGGTCGCGCAGCACGAGGCCGACTCCTGACGCGCCGACCGCCCCCAGGTATAGCTGACCCTCTGCCCCGATATTCCACAGCCGCATTCGAAACGCCGCGGCGGCGGCAAGCCCCGTGAGCAGCAATGGCGTCGCCGTGATCATCGTGTTCGACAGCGAGCCTGGCTCGATGAAGGCACGATCGAATAGGCGCGCATAGGTGGCGATCGGGTCTTTTCCCGCGGCCAGAAGCACGATCGCCGTCGCAGCCATTGCCGCAAGAAGGGACGCGGCCGGCACCGCGACGACGAGCCATCGCGGGGTGTCCAGCCGGCGCTCGATCCTCACGCCGTCGCGCCGGCCATCATGAGGCCCAGCTGCTGCACATCGGCCGTGGATCTCGGCACGACGCCGACGATGCGACCTTCATAGATCACCGCGATCCGGTCCGCGAGCAGCAGGATTTCGTCCAGGTCCTCGCTGATGAGCAGGATTCCGACACCTTTGCCTGCCGCCTCGAGGAGGAGGCCGCGCACCGCCTCCGTGGCGCCGACGTCGAGGCCACGCGTCGGGTTGGCGGCGACGATGACCTCTGGGCTGCTCGACAGCTCGCGCGCCAGGACGACCTTTTGCACATTGCCGCCGGACAGCAGCCTCGCCGGCGTGTCTGGACCGGGCGCGGAGATGGCAAATCGCTTGATCAGCTCACGCGCGTTGCGCAGGATCCGGTCGTGGCGCAGCACACCGCGAGTTGAGATGGGAGACCGCCGGTGCGACTTGAGGACCAGGTTCTCGGCGATGGATAGGCTCGGCGAGACGCCCGTGTCCATGCGGTCCTCGGGTACGTATGCAACGCCATTCAAGACAGCGTGCTCCGGGTCGCCCGAACGCAGCTTTCGCTGCTTGACGACCACTTCGCCCACGGTGCGTGGTCGGGCGCCGGAGATCGCCTCCGCGAGCTGGCGCTGCCCGTTGCCGGCGACACCCGCAACGCCGACGATCTCGCCGTGATGGACGCTGAGGGAGACGTTGTGAAGGGCCTGGAGGCCGAGGTCATCCCGTGCCGAGACGTCCTTCAGCTCGAGTGCGATCTCACGGGTCGCATCGTGGCTTTGCTTCGCCTGGTTGAACACGACCTCCCGGCCGATCATCATCCGCGCCAGTGAGCGCTGATCGGTCTCGCCCGTGTTGACCGTCCCGATCAGCTTCCCGCCGCGCAACACGGTGACCCGATCGGAGATCGTCATCAGCTCGTCGAGCTTGTGAGAGACGAAGATGATCGTGCGGCCTTCGGCCGTCATCCGGCGCAGGGTTTCGAAAAGGTCGTCCGCCTCCTGCGGCGTCAGCAAGGAGGTTGGCTCGTCCAGGATGAGGATCCGAGCGCCGCGATAGAGCGCCTTCAGAATCTCGACGCGCTGCTGCTCGCCGACCGACAGCTGCCAGACCCGGGCGTCCGGCCGCACGGGCATTCGATAACGCTTGGCGAGCTCGGCCACCTGGGCCTGGATGGTGGCGGGATTGGTGCGCAGCCAGGGCGTCCCCTTAAAACCGAGCACGATGTTGTCGGCCACGGTCAGCGAGGCGGCGAGGCGGAAATGCTGATGGACCATGGAAACGCCGGCCTCGGTCGCGTCACGCGGCGAGTGAAACTCGACGGTCTTGCCATCGATCGCGATCTCGCCCGAGTCGGGGCGGTAAAGGCCGGTCAGGATGCTGGCGAGGGTCGACTTGCCGGCTCCGTTCTCACCCAGCAGGGCGTGAACCTCGCCCCGCCGGGCTTCGAAGTCGACGGCGTCGTTGGCGAGCACGCCGGGAAAGCGCTTGGTGATCGAACGCATGATCACCGCCGGGACGTTCCCGGCGGTGACCTCACCGTTCGCGATCGTCAGCTGCCTTTCGGGTTTCCAATCACGCCCTGGACGAACCAGTCCATCGTCAGTATCTGGTCCAGGGTCATTTTGGTTCCGCTCGCGATCTTGGTGGCGCCCGACTGGTCCTTCAGAGGTCCGGTGAACTCGTAGAAGGTGCCCGCCTTGAGCGCCTCTTTCTTTGCGTTGATCGCGGTCTGTGTTGAGGCGCTGACCGATGCGCCGAAGGGCGCGATGTCGACGAAGTTGTCTGCAAGGCTGCCGTAGTAGCTGCCGCTCTTCCACGATCCGTTCAGCACGGCTTTGATTCGGGTCAGCTCGTACGGCCCCCAGTGGTAGACCGTTCCGGTCAGCCACTGCTCGGGGGCGAATGACGTCTGGTCTGAGTCGTACCCCGCCCACTTGACCTTGGCGGCCTTGGCGGCCTCACCGGTGGCGGGGCTGTCCTGGCCCTGGCCGAGAACATCGACGCCGTTGGCGATGAGGCTCTCGGCGGCCTTCTTCTCCTTGCCCGGGTCGAACCATGTCGTCGTCCAGACGACCTGGACCGTCGCGCCCGGGTGCGTTGCCTGAGCGCCGAGCGTGAACGCGTTGATCTCGCGGATCACCTCAGGGATCGGGAATGGAGCGACGAACCCGATCTTGCCCGACTTCGTGGCTGCTCCGGCCGCCATGCCGGTCAGGTAGTCCGCGTCTTCGGCAGCGCCGAAGAACTCGGCGAGGTTCTTGTCAAGCATGAACCCCGTAGCCTGCTCGAAGTAAACGTTCGGGTACTTCTTGGCCGCGGCGGCCATCTGGTCCTGAAATCCGAACGACGTGCCAAAGATGATCTTGTTGCCGTCCTTGACCAGGTCATCGATGACCTGGCTCGCCTGCGGTCCTTCCGGGACGTTCTCCTTGAACGTCGTCACGACCTGACTGCCCAGCTGCTGCTGCACGTAGACGCGAGCGTCGTCGTGGGCCTTGGTCCAGCCCGCGTCGCTCGAGCTTCCGACATAGACCCAGGCGGCCTTCAGGGCCGTTGAGCTTGTCGTGTTGTTGGAGCTGCCTCCGCAGGCGGCGACTGCGACGGCCGCGAGCGCAAGCACGGTCAGACGTCTCATTCCCAATGCACCTCCATGTGTTTCCAATGCACGCCACGCCGGCACAGCCGGATTACGGCGCCTTCCCCATCAATCTCGACGCGAGGCGGCGATGGTGCCGCGGGCCTGCATGCCTGCTTCCCAAGTCCACCGGCCTATATTCTGATCGCGAATTGGCCAGGGTGAGAATAGCTGTTTCCGGCCTGAAGTTCGAGGCGCGGCTCGAGGCACAGCTCGCGCCCAAAACGTGCGCGAGATTCGCCGCGATGCTGCCCCTCAAGACGCGCATCATCCAGGCGCGGTGGAGCGGCGAGGCGGGCTGGATCCCATTCGGGGAGCTTGCCCTGGACCTCGGCTACGAAAATCCCACGAGCTACCCCGCGCCCGGCCAGCTGCTCCTGTACCCCGGCGGGCTGAGCGAGACCGAGATCCTGTTTCCATACGGGCCGACGGTGTTCGCGAGCAAGATGGGCCAGCTCGCGGGAAATCATTTCGCGACCATCGAGGACGGCGCGGAGCAGCTGGCGGCGCTCGGCAAGCTCGTCCTGTGGGAAGGCGCGCAGGACATCATTTTCGAAGCCGTCTGAGGTGGGTCGCGACGCCACGACGGTGATGGAGCGCTGCGACCAGCTGGGCTGGTGCAGTATCGAACCGGACCGGCTGACCAGGCCATTCGCGTCGGGCGCGATGCGGCGAGCGTATGACCATATCGCCTGGTGGATGCGTGAGGCGGGCATGTCCGCCATTCGCCAGGACAACATCGGCAA
>DATHDR010000304.1:0-3594 GCA_035318965.1 Verrucomicrobiia bacterium
GGCGCCAACGGACGCGGCACCCACGAGCACCACGGGGTCATGGGCCGCCTCGACGCCATCACGGGGACGCTGGGAAAGGCGCTGGGCGGCGCAAGCGGCGGGTACGTGTCGGGGCGCAAAGAGCTCGTCGCGATGCTGCGACAGCGGTCGCGCCCTTACCTCTTCTCCAACTCGGTCCCACCCCCGATCGTTGCCGCCAGCCTCAAGGTCCTGGAGCTAATACGGTCCGCGGGCGAGCTGCGGCAGCGGCTGCGTGACAACACAACCTTCTTCCGCCAGGAGATGACCGAGGCCGGGTTCGACATCCTGCCCGGCGAGCACCCGATCGTCCCGGTCATGGTGGGTGAGGCGGCTCTGGCCGCCCGGATGGCGGAGCTGATGCTCGAGCGGGGCGTTTACGTCGTGGGGTTTTCGTACCCCGTGGTGCCTCAGGGCAAGGCGCGGATCAGGACCCAGGTGTCCGCGGCCCACTCGAAATCGGACCTCGAGCGGGCGGTCAAGGCCTTCATCGAGACGAGAGAGGCACTCGCCCGGTAGCACGACCGCCCCGCGCGTTTTTTGGGGTAATGAGCGAGCAGGAGCTGATGCTGGTCCAGGTCGGGCAGGTGCTGCAAGCGGTGGCCCGTCCGTACCTCTGCGACGCCCCGCTGCCGGGTCACGTCCAGGCCAGCCTCTGGCGGCTGGGTGTTCCCTGTGACGAGCTGACGCCGCGAGAGCAGGTGATCGCCCTCCTGTGGGCGCGTAAGCGTAGCCTTTCGTCGGCTATCCAGCCGCCATGGCGAGGTCCCGGAGCGACACCACCGAACGCAGCTTGACGCCTGATTCGGCTGCCGATGCCGCTCAGGAGGCCGGGCTCGTCTACGCCTCCGACTTTGAACCTGGAATTCGTCGAGCCCGCAAAGGCAGGGGATTTGTGTACTTCGACCCGCACGGAAAGCGGGTGACCGACCCGGACACGCTGGATCGAATTGCGAAGCTCGCCATCCCACCCGCCTGGAAAGACGTGTGGATCTGCACACGGCCCCGAGGCCACTTGCAGGCTACGGGCCGTGACGCCCGGGGCCGAAAGCAGAACCGCTACCACGCGCGATGGCACAAAATCCGCGACGCCGACAAGTTCGCGCGCCTCCTCGGCTTCGCGCGTGCCCTGCCTAGAATCCGGCGGCGCGTAACCCGTGACATGAGCCAGACGGGCCTGCCCCGAGAGAAGGTTGTCGCGACCATCGTCAGGTTGCTCGAGATGACATTCGCTCGGATCGGCAACGAGGAGTACGCGCGGGAGAACCGATCCTTCGGCCTCACGACTCTCCGCGACCGGCACGTGAGGATCAAGGGATCGACCGTGCGTTTCCTGTTCAAAGGCAAGAGTGGAAGTGAGGTCGAGGTCGGTATCACCAATCGTCGCGTCGCCAGGGTCGTGAAGCGCTGTGAAGAGCTGCCGGGTCAGATGCTGTTCCAGTACATCGACCCTGCGGGCGATCGCGGTACTGTCACGTCGGACGACGTCAACCAGTACCTGCGCGAAACAAGCGGCGAGGATTACACAGCCAAGGACTTCCGCACATGGGGGGCCACGGTCCTCGCTGCGTCCGCGCTTCGCGAAGTTGTGAGTTTCGAATCCGACACCGAAGCCAAGCACAATGTGGTGGCAGCCATTGACAGCGTCGCGCGCAGGCTGGGACACACACGAGCGGTGTGCCGCAAGTCTTACGTCCACCCGGCGGTGATCGACACCTACATGGACGGGTCGCTCGATAGCGTGTTGAAAGTGGTGGAAGGCCGGACCCACCGCAACCTCAAAGCTGAAGAAGCAGCCGTCATTGCACTGCTGAAACACAACGTGGCTCGACGCTAGCGCGCCTGCCTAGTCGACGTGGACTTCGGTACCGTCCTGCGCCCAGCGCGTGTGAAAGGCGCCCTCACGGTCGATGCGGTGGTAGCCGTGCGCGCCGAAATAGTCGCGCAGGCCCTGGATGAGGTTGGCGGGCCCGCGCGCTCGCCGGTAGCCGTCGTAGTAGGCGAGAGATGAGGCAAACGCGGGGATCGGCACGCCCAGGTCGATCGCCTGCTTGACGACTGAGCGCCATGACTGCTGCGCCGACGCGAGGGCCTGCTGAAAGAACGGCGCGAGCATGAGGTTCGGCAGGTCGGGCGATTCGGCGTACGCGTCCTTGATCCGGTCGAGGAACTGTGCTCGGATGATGCAGCCGCCTCGCCAGATCGTCGCGAGGGCGCCGAGGTCGAGGTTCCAGCTGAACTCTTTGGAGCCGGCGCGCAGGTGCTCGAAGCCCTGCGCATACGCGACGATCTTCGATGCGTACAGCGCTTCGCGCACGTCGTCGACCAGCCGCGTTGCCGGGCGCGCGCCCCCTCCGGCACTTTGGGCCACCTCCCCGGCGGGTGGGGAGGAAACGGGTCCGGCCAGGATTGATGCTGCCTTGACGCGATCCGCCTTCTGGCTGGACAGCATCCGCGCAAAGACCGCTTCGGTGATCCCCGTCAGTGGTATGCCCAGCTCGAGCGCAGACTCGCTGGTCCACCGCCCGGTGCCCTTCTGCTCCGCCTTGTCTTCGATGGCGTCCACCAGGGCGGAGCTCCCATCTTGCTTGGCCAGCACGTTGGCTGTGATCTCAATCAGGTAGGACTGCAGCTCTCCCTGGTTCCACTCGCGAAATACCGTCGCGAGGTCGGCGGGGCTCATGCCCAGGGCCTGGCGTAGGAAGTCGTAGGTCTCGGCGATGAGCTGGATGTCCGCATACTCGATCCCGTTGTGGACCATCTTCACGAAGTGACCCGCGCCGTCCGGTCCGATGTACGTGCAGCATGGGACGCCATCGACCTTGGCCGAGATCGCCGTCAACATCCCGGCCACGCGCTGATAGGACTCGCGGGTCCCGCCCGGCATGATGCTGGGCCCGAGCAGCGCCCCTTCTTCCCCGCCTGAAACGCCCGCCCCGATGAACCCGAGCCCGGCCGCCTCAGCCGCCGCGGCGCGGCGGCGCGTGTCGTGAAACAAGGAATTGCCCCCGTCGATGATCGTGTCGCCTGGCTCCAGCACCGCGGAGAGCGAATCGATCGCTTCGTCGACAGCAGGCCCGGCTTTGACCATCAGGAGGATTGCGCGCGGCGGCGCAAGGAGCCGCGCGAGCTCTTCCAGCGAGGCAGCCGGCCGGAAGTCGCCCTCACTCGAGTGCACCGCCATGAAATCGTCCGTGCGGCGGTGGGTCCGGTTGTATACAGCGACCCTTACGCCGTGGGACGCGAGGTTGCGCGCGAGGTTCTCGCCCATCGTGGCCAGGCCGACAACGCCGATCTCGTGCTCAGGCACCATGACACCTTATCTAAGGGAGCGGGGCGGGATGGCGCGTTCTACCGGCGATATGGCTTTTCCCGCCCGTCCAATTCCACACCCTGTCACGGCCGTCGCGCACGCCGTTTCGAATCAATGGGTCGAGTTCCTCGAGCGTGTCGGGTGCGTCGCCCGCGGCGTGCTCTACGTGGTCATGGGCTCGCTCGCCCTGGGCCTGGCGCTCGGCATCCGTCAACGGTCCAGGGCTTTGCCGGCGCATTCACGTTCATGCTGAGCCAGCCGTA
>DATHDR010000305.1:0-6539 GCA_035318965.1 Verrucomicrobiia bacterium
CGGCCTTCCCATTTCCGGTCCGGCTTATTTCCTGGGCCCGGACACCCCGCCGTGGGGCCCGAAGACCTGGTTCGCCAACTGCCGCAACGACCTGCTGCCCAGCCAGCCGCAGCTGTTCTGTTGGAACTAGCGGCAGCAGCCTTCCTCGCGGCATGCGTGGTGGCCGGGTTCGGCCTCACGTACCTGATCGGCATCCCAGCTCTGCTCGAAGAACGCATCGCGTTTGGAGCTGTGCTGGGCGCGGCGGCCGTGGCGGGTTTGGGCTTTGCTCTCGCCCTCTTTGTTCGGGACGTAACTGCCTTGACGGCGCTGCTGGCGCTGGGCATCGTGCTCGTCGTGGCCGCGGCCGCGGTTGCGTCGTACAGAAAACTGATCGGTGCGGAAATCGCCGACGCCCGTGCGCGATGGTTGGCGTCGCCTCGATCGCCCGGCCATCCGTGGCCGCTTGCCGCGGTGGTGCTGGTGTGCGGCGTATGGACTGTCCACTTCCTGCATCAGGCGTACGTGTACACGCCCAGCGGCCTTTTCGCGGGCTACGTGAACATCTGGGGCGACTGGGCGGCGCACCTCAGCTTCACCGGGTCTTTCGCTTACGGACACAACTTCCCGCCCGAGTATCCGATCGACCCGGGACATCACCTCGGCTATCCGTTCATGATCGATTTTCTAGCCGCCAGCCTGGTTCCGCTCGGCAGCCCGTTGACCTCAAGCCTCGTGATGACTAGCGGCCTCCTCGGCCTGGCTTTCCCGCCTGTGCTTTATCTCGCTGCACAGCGATTCGCCGGCGGCCGCGCCGCCGCTGCGATCGCTGTGTTCGTGTTCCTCCTCGGCGGCGGCCTTGGCTTCTATTTCCTGCTGGGCGACATCCAGCACAGCGGCCTTGCGGCGCTCGTCCACCTGCCGCGCGAGTACACGCTCAACCGCGAGCTGAACTTCCAGTGGCTGAACCCGGTGCTGGCTTATCTCGTGCCGCAGCGCTCCACTCTGTTCGGGTTCAGCCTGACATTGATCCTGCTGGTGGTGCTTTGGCTTGCGGCCAGAGGAGGCTCGGGCTGGCGACCTTTTTTGTTCGCGGGCGTCGTCGCCGGCGTCATCCCCGTGTACCACGTCCACGCATACGGCACCGTGGTCGCCCTCGCGTTTTTCTGGGCCCTGTTCACCCGGCGGATAGAGTGGCTCGGATTTTTCATTCCGGCCCTGGTGATCGGCGTGCCGATCCTGCTGTGGATGTGGCCGCCGGCCAACCTGAGCGTGTGCGGCGACGGCGTGAGCCTGCGCGGTTACTGTCTCGAGCTTGGCTGGCTTTCCTACCTGGACTGGCAGCGCGACGGTGCGATCTGGTTCGGCCGCGACTTCGTGTGGTTCTGGATGAGGAACACTTCGGTGTTCATCCCGCTGCTGGTCGCCGCCCACTTCCTGCGCAGCTGGTTCCAGACGGGGTTTGTGACCTGGTTTACGCCGATGTGGCTGTGGTTTCTCGTTCCGAATGTGATCGTGCTGCAGCCGTGGGACTGGGACAACACGAAGTTCTTCATCTTCTGGGCGCTGCTTGGCAGCATCGTCGTCGGAGGCTTGTTGTCGCGGATGTTTCAGCGCGGCCTGGGTTCGGCCATCGTCGCCACGGTGCTGCTCGTGATGCTTGTGCTTGCGGGGGCGCTGGACCTCGCGCGGGCATCGGACTACAGCGTCAGCGCCAATCAGTTCACGGACACGCGCGGGTTGGAGGTCGCCGACTGGGTGCGCGGGCACACCAGCCCAGAGGCGGTCTTTGTTGTCGCTCCTGAGCACAACAGTCCCATTCCTACGCTGGCAGGCCGGCGCGAGCTGATCGGATATCCCGGGTGGCTGTGGACCTACGGCCTACCCGACTACGTCCAGAAGGGAGATGACGACAAACGGATTCTCGACGGCGACGCGTCGGCGTCCGATCTCGTGAGCAAGTACGGGGTCGACTACGTGATGATCGGCCCGCAGGAGATACCACTCGGCGCCAGCCGCGCTTACTGGGACGAGCACGGCACGCTGGTTTACGACAACGGCGAGTACGCGGTGTACCGGGTCTCGAGCTAGGGAGCAGGAAGGCTGATCGGCGGGCGATCGGCCCCGGCGGGTCGCGGTGCCGGAGGCTGCGTGCTGGATTCGATCGCCTGCTCCAGGTGCCGTGCAAGTCGTTTCAGCTCGCGGTCTCCGCGGTCGAGCCGGTTGACGATCTGCAGCAGGACCTCGTCCTGGTGCATGAGGTGATTCATCAGCGCCTTGAGCTCTTCTTCGGATTTTACGTTCAGCTCGTAGTCGTGCTGCGCGCGCAGGCGGTCGCGATCGGCGAGGCGGTTGAGCGCCATCAACACCACTGAGACCCACACCGCGGCCTCGAGGGCCAGGATGAAGTTGAGGAAGAGGAATGGATAGCGGTCCCATGGATGGATCAGGTTCAAGGCGTTGAGCGCGACCCAGAGAACCATGATGCCGGCCTGGGCGAGGATGAAGACCCAACTTCCAATCAGGCGCGCGAAATCGTCGGCGACGCGATCGGCGAAGGTCAACCTTCGCTCGACCTCGCGGTTGAGGTCGCGGACCGGGGGATGGTCGTGCTGATGCTTGATCAGGTCCCGGGCGATGTCTTCGATTTCTCTGCCGATCGACATGGATCCTTCCTTTGGGGCTGCTGCGTTCAGTGCTGCGGCAAGGGCCCGATTGGCATAGCTTGGCTCAAATGGCCCCGTTTTGGCTACAGAAAGTAGGTCTTGGCTAGCGGTAGTCGTGCGATTTCTGCTGCGGCCGGGGGACTCCGTGGAGCGCCTCGATGTGGCTCGCCAGCACTGAATAGACGCCGTCGTTGCGCTGCATCACCCCATCGATGACCAGGATCGGCTGGCGGTTGGCGACCTGGCGGTACCGCTCGTAGACGTCGGGCTTGATGGTCACGTTGACCTGGCCGAACTCATCCTCGAGCGTGAAGAAGCGGATCTTTTTCGCGGTCGAGGGCGCCTGCCGCGTGATGACCAGGCCGGCGACCCTGACTTTCTGGTTGTTTCGGATTCCGGCCAGCTTGTTGCTCTCCAGCGCGCCCAGCTTCTGCAGGCGTTCGCGACAGAAGTGGATGAGGTGGTGGCCGGTGGAGAGGTCAGAGATCCTGTACTCGAGCTGGTTGGCGTCGAACTCGTCGATCTCGGGCAGGGCTGGCGCGGTGCCGTTGAGCCGGAGCTCGGATTGCTTCGAGATGCCCTGACGCAGGCCGTGGCCGTGCCATCTCTCCTGCCAACCCCAGAGCAGCTCGCGTCGAGGTTGGCCGAGCGCGTCGAAGCCACCGACCATGACGAGGTTGCGGACCGCGCGGGGACCGACGGGCGCGCCGCGAAGTCGGTGGAGGAAATCGTCGAAGGACGTGAAGGGCCCGTGGGCGCGCTCGTCGACGATCGCTTTGCGCCCGTCCTCGCCGAGGTCTCGGACGTAGTTGAAACCGATACGCATGGCGTGGGTCATCGCCTTAACAGGCTGGCAGGGGGGTTCGTCGGGATCTGGCTCCGCCAAGCCCGACGCTAAGGGGGGAGTCCCCCCTTTAACAGACCCGATCGATACGCTGGAATCGGTCGGCCGGCGGGGGAGGGCTGGTCTGATGGAGGAGGGAGGGCCCTCGGTGAGGGGTGCCTGTGCCGCGGCTGCGGGCAGTGGCTCCGGCAGGCAGCGCACGTCGGAGCGGTTGACGTCGACCGGCAGCACCGTCACCCCGTGGCGCTTCAGGTCTTCGACCAGCACGCTCGGGTGGTAGAAGCCCATCGGCTGGTTGTTCAGCAAACCGCAGCCGAACTCAACTGGGTGGTTGAGCTTCAGCCATGAGGTTTCATACGACGTGCGCGCGAACGCGGCGGCGTGTGAGCGGCAGAAGCCATACACGGCAAATCCCTGGACAGCGACGAAGAGTTGGTCAGCCACCTCGCGAGGCACGCCGTTGCCGAGGCAGCCGCTGATGAAGTCGCCCTCGAGCGAAGACATCTCGACCCGGTTGAGGTGGCGGGTCATCGCGCGCCGGAAGCCGTCCGCCCCGCTCGGCGTCATGCCGGCGACGTACATCGCGATCTCGATGATCTGCTCCTGGTAGAGGATCACCCCGAGCGTGTCCTTGAGGATCGGTTCGAGCAGCGGATGCGCGTAGGTGACCGGCTCGCGGCCTTGCTTGCGACGGATGTAGGGGTGGACCGCATTGCCCTGAATCGGACCTGGCCGAATGATCGCGACCTCGACCACCAGGTCGTTGAAGCTCTGCGGGCGCGTACGTGGGAGCGTCTGCATCTGCGCACGCGACTCGATCTGGAACACGCCGATGGTGTCCGCCGCGCCGCACATCTCGAAGACTTTCGGGTCGGTCAGCGGAAGCTGGTCTAGGTCCGGGCGGATGCCGGTCGCATCCTTGATCAGCTCGAGGGCCTCAGCGACGACCGAAAGGGTGCGCAGCCCGAGCATGTCCATCTTGATGAGGCCCAGGTCCTCGACATCATCCTTGTTGAACTGGACGACGCGGCGTCCCTCCATCGTGGCGGGCTCGACGGGTGCGATCTCGACGAGCGGCTCCCCGGTGACGAGCATGCCGCCGTTGTGGATCGACAGGTGACGCGGAAACTCGATCACCTCCCGGCATAGCTCAAGGAAGTGCTGCCAGCTCTGCGGCCGCATGTCCGGCGGTGGAACCGCGTCCAGCATCGAGTCCGCGATGTCCTCCGTGAACCATCGATCGACGCCCTTGGCGAGCCGGTCGAGCAGCTCGGCCGAGAACCCGAGCGCTTTGCCGACCTGACGGATCGCCATCCGCGGCTGGAAGGTGACGACGTTGCAAACCATCCCGGTGCGCTCCCACCCGTACTTGTCGTAGACGTACTGGATCACCTGCTCGCGGTGCTCCGTGGAGAAGTCGATGTCGATGTCCGGCGTGCTCGTCATCTCCTCGTGCAGGAAGCGCTCGAAGAGCAGGTTGTGCTCGATGGGATCGACCCGCGTGATGCCGAGCACGTAGGCGACGATCGAGTCCGCGGCCGACCCGCGGCCCTGACCAGGCACACCGTGCTCACGCGCGAAACGCATCAGGTCCCAGTTGATGAGGAAGAACTCGGCAAGCCCAGTCTTCTGAATCACCTCCAGCTCGCGCTGCAGCCGGCGGGCGACCTCGGGTGTGATCGGGCGATAGCGCTCGCGAACGCCCTCGAAGCACAGCTTGTAGAGAAATGAGAACGGCGTTTCGCCGTCGGGAACCGGGTAGCCTGGAAAGCGAACACCGCGGAAGTTGAGGTCCAGGTCACACTCGCGCGCGATGTCCCACGGCGTGGCCAGCGCCTCCTCATGGCCTTTGAACAGCGGGCGCATTGCCTGGCCGCCCTTCAGGTGGTGCTCGGAGTTGTTGAAGAG
Organism: Verrucomicrobiia bacterium; assembly: GCA_035318965.1. Taxonomy (GTDB): domain Bacteria; phylum Chloroflexota; class Dormibacteria; order Dormibacterales; family Dormibacteraceae; genus Palsa-870. The sequence goes on from DATHDR010000305.1 coordinate 5,398, forward strand.
GTGAGGCCGCGCCGCCTCCAGCGTGGCGCGGTGGCGGATGGCGACCAACACGTCATGCAGCCGTCGCCGCTCCGCGACGTGGTAGTGCACCTCGTTGGTCGCCACGACCGCGGCGCCGCACCGCTTTGCCATCGCCGCGCGCCCTTCGAGCACCCATGCATCCTCAGGGCCAAGGTGGTGATGCAGCTCGCTGAACACGTTCTCCGTGCCGAGCGCCTCTTGCATCCCCCTCAGCCGGTTCTCGTCATCGGTCGCGCTGAGGTAAAAGAGATCGCCGCGCTGCTCGGCGACTTTCGCGATGGTGGCGCGCGCCTCGCCCTTGGGCTGGTCGGCATGCGCGAAGCTCAAAAGGCGGCAGAGGTTCGAGTACCCGCGAAGGTTGCGAGCAATGATGACGACCTCCTCGCCGTCCACCTCGAGCGCGGCGCCAATGATCGGCTTGACCCCGAGCTTGCGGCAGGCCTGGAGGAATCTCACCGCCCCATAGACCCCACCTCGGTCGGTGATCGCGAGCGCCGGCATCTCGAGCTCGGCCGCCCGCATCGCGAGCTCGGCAGGATGCGACCCGCCGTCCAGGAACGAGAAATTCGAGTGGCAGTGCAGCTCGATGTACGGGTTCAAGCCGGCACGGCTACCTCATGTAGCCAGGCGACGCAAATCGGGGATTGCCAAACTCTCGAGGGGGGCATTACGTTTGTCTATGGCCCCGAAGGAAACGTTCGAGGGATCTGGCACCAGCCGCAAGGCAGGCGCCGGAGCCAGCGAGGCGATCCGGCGGGGTCACTTGTTTTTCTGCCGGCTTCAGTCATAGACCCGCTCCACGAACCACTCGTCACGCGAGAGGTCGTGGTACAGCTCGCAGAGAAGATTGTTGTTGAGCAGCGCCTTCCAGTACTCGCGAACCACGGGCTGCTTCCACCACTCGGTCTCGACCTTCCAGCGCGCGATCGGGTCGATCGACCCGCTGAATGGGCCGGAGATGAACGACGGCGTTCCGTCATCAGCCAGCGTGACCTCGACCTGGGCGGCGGGGGACAGCAGCCGAGTCACGCGAATCGCTGCGAGGGGATGGGGGAGGAGAGAAGGTGGGGGCGTGGTGTGTGCACGACCTCGTCACCCCATCGTTCCTGCAATCGCTCGAG
>DATHDR010000306.1:0-3365 GCA_035318965.1 Verrucomicrobiia bacterium
CTTCGCCGCCGGCCAGCAGTTCTTCGACTTCCACACATTGCAGGACCACCAGGTCGGCAACACTCGCTCCGACCTGCTGTTCAAGGGTGCGTTGCAGGACAGTGCGCGCACCGTCTACGCCGGCTTGATCCGGATCGAGAAGGGCGCCGCGCGCTCGGACGCCTACCAGGCCAACCGCAACCTGGTGCTCTCCGACCACGCCAAGGCGACCTCGATCCCGATGCTCGAGATCGACAACAACGACGTGCGCTGCACCCACGGGGCCACCGTCGGCCCGGTCGACCCGCAGCACCTCTTCTACCTGCGCTCGCGGGGCATCCCCGAGCAGACGGCCAAGCGGATGATCGTGCAGGGATTCTTCGGCGACGTTCTAGACCGGATTCCCTTCGAGCACGCGCGCAACCTCATCGAGGCTGACCTGGAGTCGCGCCTTGGCTAGGTATCGCGTCGCCTCGGTCGCGGAGCTTCCTGACGAGACGATGAAGCGGGTGGATGCAGGTCAGACACCTGTATGCCTCGCGCACGCAGAGGACGGAAACTTCTACGCCCTCAACGACGTCTGCACACACGAAGAGTTCTCGCTGTGCGACGGCGAGCTCTGGGGCATGGACGTCGAATGCCCCCAGCACGGGTCGCGTTTCAACCTGGTCACCGGCAAGGTGACGGGCCTGCCGGCCGTGATTCCCGCCATGACGTACCCGGTGTCGGTGGAAGGTGAGGACATCTTCGTCGAGGTGCCCGAGTGATCCGGACACTCGACGTCGCGACGATCCGGAAGGACTTTCCGATCTTCGAGACAGGGATCGCTTATCTGGATTCGGCCAACACATCGCAGCGGCCGCGGCAGGTGACTGGCGCGATGATGGATTACTTCGAGAAGTACAACTCGAACATCCACCGCGCCGCGTATCGCATCGCGGAAGAGGCGACAGCGCGCTACGAGGGGACGCGCGAGAAGGTGCGCGAGTTCATCAACGCCGCTTCGACCAAGGAGATCATCTACACGCGAGGTACCACCGAAGCGATCAACCTGGTCGCGTATTCGTGGGGCCGCAAGCACATCAAGCAGGGCGACCTGATCGTCCTCACGGTCATCGAGCACCACTCGAACATCGTCCCGTGGCAGATCCTCGCCGCAGAAAAGGGAGCGACCATCGAATACGTCGACATCGACGAGCGGGGCGAGCTTCGCCAGGACCAGTTCCACAGGCTCCTCGAGCGCTCGCCCAAGCTCGTCGCCTTCGGCCAGGTCAGCAACGCTCTTGGCACGATCAACCCGGTGATGGAGATGGTCGCGGCGGCCAAGGCCGCGGGCGCGACGGTGCTGGTCGACGGCGCTCAAGGAGCTCCGCACCAGGGGGTCGACGTGAGGGCGCTTGGCTGCGACTTCTACGCGTTCAGCGGGCACAAGATGCTCGGTCCGACCGGCGCGGGCATCCTGTACGGGCGCCGAGAGCTGCTGGAGGCGATGGACCCTTTCATGTCCGGCGGCGACATGATCAAGACCGTCCGCCTCGAGGGTACGACCTACCACGACCTGCCGTGGAAGTTCGAGGCCGGCACCCAGGCGATCGCCGAGGTCATCGGCCTGGGCGCCGCCATCGACTACCTGAGCGAGCTCGGGATGGAAGCTGTCCGCTCGCACGAGCGAGAGATCACCGAATACGCCTACGAAGCGCTGAGCGAGATCGACGGGCTGACGCTCTACGGCCCGCCGCCCTCGCGCCGCGGCGGGGTCATCTCCTTCTCGCTCAAGGGCATCCACCCCCACGACCTGGCGACGATCGCCGACCGCGACCAGGTCTGCCTGCGGGCCGGCCACCACTGCGCGATGCCGCTGATGACGCGGCTAGGAGTCGCCGCGACCGCCCGCGCCTCGTTCTATATCTATTCGCAGAAGGATGAAGTCGACCGCCTGGTCGGTTCCATCAAAGAGGCCCAGCGAATATTCAAATGACTAACCCAACCTTAAGCCCCTCTCCGGACCTCCCACCGCGGGGGGGAGGGCATCTGTGAGCAGCACAGCCGCTGACGACCAGTTTTACCGCGAGTACATCCTCGACCACTACAAGAACCCGCGGAACTTCGGCCGTCTCGAAAACCCTGACATCAGCCACGAAGAGGACAACCCTCTGTGCGGGGACGTGATCGGGATGGACTTCCGCATCAAGGAAGGCGTGATCGAAGACATTCGGTTCCATGGCCGCGGATGCGCAATCTCTCAGGCGTCGGCCTCGCTACTGACGGAGCGCTTGAAGGGCCTTCCCCTGGAAGAGGCGAAGAAGATTGGCAAAGCTGATGTGCTTGGAGAGCTGGGGATCGACATCTCCCCCGCTCGCATCAAGTGCGCGCTCTTGTCGCTGAAGGTGTTGAAGGTGGGCGCGTACGGACTGGCCGGTGACGCGGTGGATGAGGAGTAGGAGATGGATATGACCGAGCAGCAAGCTCCCTTTCGCGATTTGAAAGTTGAGGACATCAAGAAGCTGATCGACGAGGGCTATGAGGTAGTCGACGTCCGCGAGGACTGGGAGTGGAACAAGGGCCACGTTCCGGGCGCACGGCACGTCGTGCTCAACGCGATCCTGGCCAACCCGACCGCACAGAAATTTCGCGACCGGACGATCTTCGTCTGCCAGGTCGGTGAGCGATCTGCCGTCGCGTCAGAGATGGCGGTGGCTCTTGGCGTAAACGACGTCGTCAACTTCCGCGGCGGCACCAAGGCATGGCGAGACGCGGGCTTGCCGCTGGAGACACCGTGACTCCATTCGCACCGACGACCGAGGTTGCGCCCGATGCGACGGTCAAACCCGAGGATGTGATCGACGTGCTGCGAGAGTGCTTCGATCCGGAGATCCCGGTCAACATCGTCGACCTGGGCCTGATCTACGACATCGCGATCAAGCCTGAGCGAGTGGACATCAAGATGACCCTCACCGCGCTAGGCTGCCCGATGGCGGCCGACGTGATGGCTGACGTCCGGGATCACCTGCTCACCCTGCCGGGTATCAAGGACGCCGGCGTCGACATCGTCTACGAGCCCGTCTGGTCCCCGGAGCGCATGTCCGAAGAAGCGCGCTGGGAGCTAGGAATGGTCTAGGAGTTATGAGGGAAAACCCGGATGGTTTTCCCTCATCGCCAGGCGCTTCGCGCGTGGCTGCTCCCATTCCGGTATATCGATCGGACTTGTTCTAAGTAGTTACTCCCCGCGACGCGTGGCGACATTTAAGGTCGCATGGGGACGGCCGGAATGAATCCGGCCTACATGCCATGCGAAGGAATGGTCTAGGACTTATGAGGGAAAACCCGGATGGTTTTCCCTCATCGCCAGGCGCTTCGCGCGTGGCTGCTCCCATTCCGGTATATCG
>DATHDR010000307.1:0-12278 GCA_035318965.1 Verrucomicrobiia bacterium
GGACGATACCCGCGATCGCCGACAGCAGCGATGCGGTCGCTTTCCCATCGGTTGCCCCACGGGCCTTTGCCTGGGGAGGCGGTGGGTAGGCCGGCGGCGGATGCCACGGTGCGACGGCCGTGGCCGGAAGTCCGCTGTCGGTGTGGGTGCTAGTTTCGATTTCAGAATGCGTCGAGGTCATCGCGTGAGCGCCCGGGCGATCACCACGCGCTGGATCTGGTTTGTGCCCTCGTAGATCTGGGTGATCTTGGCGTCGCGCATCATCCGCTCGACCGGGTAGTCGGAGATGTAGCCGTACCCGCCAAGCAGCTGCACGCAGTCAGTCGTCACCCTCATCGCCATGTCAGAGGCGAACAGCTTCGCCATCGCCGCGATCTTGGTCAAGTCAGGGGCTTTGGAGTCCACCTTGGTCGCAGCGCGGTACACGAGATGCCGCGCGGCCTCGATCTGCGTGGCGATGTCGGCCAGCATGAACTGGATGCCCTGGAAGCTCGAGATCGGCTGCCCAAACTGGTGGCGCTCCTTGACGTAACTGAGCGCGTAGTCAAATGCACCCTCAGCGATGCCAAGCGCCTGGGCGCCGATACCTGGCCGCGAGCGGTCGAGCACCGCCAGGGCGATCTTGAAGCCGGCGCCCTCTTCGCCGAGCCGGTTCGCGACAGGGACCTTCACGTCCTCGAAGACCAGCTCAGCGGTCGGACTGCCTCGAATGCCCAGCTTGTGCTCGAGCTTGGGTGCCTTCCACGGACTCGTCTCGCGCTCCAGCACGAACGCCGAGATGCCGCGATGATCGGCGGCTGCATCCGTCTGCGCGAAGACGACCAGAGTTCCCGCGACGCTTCCGCCGGTGATGAACTGCTTCGAACCGTTGAGGACGTACTCGTCGCCGTGCCGCTTGGCTACGGTCTTCATCGCGGCTGCGTCCGATCCAGACCCCGTCTCGGAGAGCGCGTACGCCGACACCTTCTCGCCTGAGGCGAGCGGAGGGCACAGCCGCTTTTTCTGTTCCTCTGAACCCGCGACGAGAATCGGATAAGAACCAAGGGCCTGCACGGCAAGGATCAGAGAGGAGGTGGCGCACGCCTTGGCGATCTCCTCGATGCCCATGCAGATCGTGACGCTCGAGCCGGAGATGCCCCCGTACTGCTCTGGGAACGGAATCCCGAGAATGCCGTTCTCGGCGAAGAGCGTCTCGATGTCCTTCGGATACTCGGCCTTCTCGTCGATCTCCGCTGCGCGTGGAGCGACCCTGTCCTGGACGAGCTCACGGATCGTGTCCCGGATCGCGATCTGCTCTTCCGAGAACTCGAAGTCCATTGGGGGAGCTTAGCCCAGCACGTGACGAGCTATGACGATCCTCTGAACCTGGTTCGACCCTTCGTAGATCTGGAGCGCTTTCGCGTCGCGCATATGCCTCTCGAACGTAGCTCCGGTGATAGTCCCCTCCTCACCCGCCAGCTGCACCGCGTCAATTGCCAGCTGCATCGCGGTATCTGTGCAGTGGAGTTTGGCCATCGAGGCCTGGCGCGTAAAAGGGCGGTCGCGGCTGCACAGCCAGGCGGCGTGATAGGCGAGCAGACGGGCAGACTCGAGTCGGGTCGCCATGTCCGCGAGCAGGAAATCATCGCCCTGCTCACGGCCGCGCCGTCGCAGAAGCGTGCGTGACTCGTCCACCGCCGCCTGGGCGATGCCGAGAGCCTGTCCGGAGATTCCAATCCGGCCCGAGTCAAGCGCGCGCATGGCGATCGCGAAGCCCTGGCCTTCTGCGCCCAGCCGGTTCTCCGGCGGGACCTCCACGTCTTCCAGCACAAGCTCGCCCGTGGGCGAGCCATGCAGGCCCATCTTCTTGAAGACCTGGCCCACACGCAAGCCCGGGGCTTCTGAGGGCACCACAAAGGCGCTCACGCCGGCGGCCTTCTCTTCGCCGGTGCGCGCGAAGACGATGTAGAGGCCGGCGTGGCCGATGTTGGTGATGAAAATCTTGGTGCCGTTGAGCACGTAGCCGGTTCCGTTGCGCCTCGCGCTGGTCTTCAGCGAGGCAGCGTCAGACCCTGAAGCCGGCTCGGTCAGCGCGAAAGCTCCCAGGAGCTCTCCGGAAGCAAGCCTCGGCAGCCACTTGCGTTTCTGGTCCTCGGTTCCAAAGAGCAGGATCGGCTCGCTGCCGACGCTGGTGTGCACGTCGACGATGACCGACGTCGAAGCACACGCCTGAGCCAGCTCCTCGATGCAGATGGCGAACGCGAGAGCGTCGAGGCCGGCGCCGCCGTACTCGCTCGGGATGAGGACCCCCATCAGGCCCGCTTCCGCGGCCGCCCTGACCGCCTCATCGGGGAATCGATGCTCCCGATCGACCTCGGCCGCAAGCGGAAGGACAACACCCTGTGCGAGCTCGCGCACCGCCGCACGAAAGCTCGTGTGTTGGGCGGTGAGTTCGAGATCCAACTGAACGTTAACTAGAATAGTGACCTGGTCATGGAAGCTGGTCCCAGGTATCTCGAAGGCACCACTGTAGGCAGTGGGCGCGACATCATCGGCGTCCGGCGAGATCGAATCGCCGACATCATCAGCACAGGGCGCGAGATCATCTCGCGCGCGAAGTCGGAGAAGATCCTGCCCGACACCATCACGGGGGCCACAGCCGCGCTGCTGGTCACCATCGCCGGCTACGGCGAGCCCCTGTCGGAGGGGCAGTGGCGGGAGCTCGCAGGCGTGGTCGGCGGCATCATGCGAGACAGCACATACGCGGACCTTGCCCGGTTGCGCACGCTCATCACCCAGGAGCAGTTCCTGAACGTAGCGCGCAACCAGGGTTACGGCCGGTTCATCCGGCGCCTGGACGACGGGCGGTGGGTGTGCGAGCTGGCCCCCAAGCTCGAAGACCTACCAGACGAGTAAACACTGGTGAGGAGGCTGCTGGGGCGGCCGCTCCGCGTACTGTTCGCTCTTGTCTTCCTGCTGGCCGTGATCAGCCCCGCGGGAGTGGTAGTCGCGGTCGTCTGGTCGGCGCCGCCGGTCAACGGTGTCGCGACTGACCCCACCCTGCTGGCCGACACGGGACCGGTTCGCATGCTGCCTGAGCCCGACGTTCAGCAGGTGAGCCTGCCCCCGCCTGAATTCAACGTGTACGCCAACACACTCTCTGGCGTCGTGCCCTGCCCGTTGTGCGAGCTCCCCCCACGCGTGTACGTCCCGAACAGCACTGCCGGGACCGTTGACGTGATCGATCCGCTGACCTTCAGGGTGATCGACCACTACGCAGTCGGCTTCATCCCACACCACGTCACGCCGGCATGGGACATGAGCCAGCTCTACGTCGACAACGAGGGGTCCAGCAAGCTCACGGTCCTGGACATCCACACGGGCAGGCCGTCTGGCACGGTCTCGATCCCGTTTCCGTACAACCTCTACTTCACCCCCGACGGTTCGAAGGCGGTCGATGTCGTCGAACGCCTGCAGCGAGTTGAGTTTCGAGACCCGCACGACTGGCACTTGCTCAAGTCAGTGGGCATACCATGGGCCGGCGCCGACCACCTGGACTTCAGCGCGGATGGCAGCTACCTGATGATCTCGACCGAGTACTCGGGCATGGTCGTCAAGGTCGACATCAACAACATGGCGCTCGCCGGCTACGTCCACGTGGGCGGCCTGCCGATCGACGTCAAGCTTTCCCCCGACGGCCGCTACTTCTTCGTCACCAACCAGGGTCGGATGGGCGTCTCCGTGATCGACCCGGTGGCAATGAACGAGATCAAGTTCATCCCCACAGGTCGCGGAGCGCACGGCCTGCAGATCTCTCGCGATACAAAGTCCCTGTACGTATCCAACCGGCTGGACGGGTCTTTCTCGATCATCGACTTCGCGACGCAGGAGGTGTCGGCCAAGTGGTATATCGCCGGCGGCGGCAGCCCGGACATGCTGCAGCTCAGCCCGGACGGCACCCAGCTGTGGGCCTCGGGCCGCTTCAGCCGGACCGTTTACGTGATGTCGACTGTCACCGGCACGCTGATCGCCAAGATCCCCGTCGGTTCAGAGGACCACGGACTGACGTACTTTCCGAATGTCGGCCTGCACAGCCTCGGCCACAACGGCGTGTACAGATAGCTAAGTCTCTTCCCCGCTGTCCTTCGGGTCCCCGCGCTCGTGGCGCGCGGGGTGGTCGAAGCGCCGGAGGGGAGTTGGAACTGCTCTCTATCTAGCAGCCCAGCAGCCGCGCTATGAGCATCCTCTGAACCTCTGACGTGCCCTCGCCGATCTCGTTGACCTTCACGTCGCGCCAGTAGCGCGCGACGGGGTAATCCTCCATGAAGCCGTAGCCACCGTGGATCTGCACCGCCTGGTCGGCCGCGCGCTTGGAGGTCTCTGACGCGTAGAGCTTGCACATCGCCGCCAGCATTCGGGTCTCATCAGGCGTGTCGGCGCCGGATTGCATATAAGCGGCCGCGGCGCGGTACACCATCGTGCGAGCAAGCTCGGTTTCCATCGCCATGTCGGCGAGCTTGAACTGAATCGCCTGATGCTTTGAGATAGGCACGCCAAAGGTCCGGCGTTCTTTCGCATAGGCGAGCGAAGCGTCGAGGCACGCCTGCGCCAGGCCGACCGAAAGCGCGGCGATGGCGATGCGGCCCCCCATCAAGGTGTGAAGGAACTGCCGGTAGCCGCCGCCCTGGGCTCCGAGGAGGTTCTCCTTCGGCACCGCACAGTCTTCGAAGCTGAGGGGATGAGTGTCGGACGAATGCCATCCGAGCTTGCGGTACGACGGCATCACGTGATAGCCGGGCGTGCCGCTTGGAATCATGATCGCGCTGATCTCGACGCCGCCGCCGTTCGCCTTGCCGGTCACCGCAGTCACAGTCACGCCCGCTGAGATGTCGGTTCCGCAGTTGGTTATGAACTGCTTCGCGCCGTTGATGACCCACTTCCCATCGCGCGCTTCAGCCCGGGTCTTGGTGGCGCCGGCGTCAGACCCGGCCTCAGGTTCGGTCAGGCCGAAGGCCCACAGCTTGCGTCCGGCCAGTAGGTCCGGCAGCCATCTCTCCTTCTGCTCGGCCGTACCGAAATCGTGGATGGGCGAAGCTCCCAGGCAGACCGCCGCCTCGAGCGTGATCCCCACTCCCGTGTCGGCGCGGGAGATCTCTTCGATCGCGAGACACAGCGAGAGAAAGTCACCGCCGGCGCCACCGTACTCCTCGGGAAACGGAAGGCCGAACAGGCCGAGGTCCCCCATCTGCCGGACGACGTCGTAGCCGAACCTGTGCTCGCGGTCGAGCTCCTCGGCCGCGGGGGCGACGACCTCTCGAGCGAAATCCCTGCACGTGTCGCGGATGGCCTGCTGTTCCGGGGTCAGGTCGAAGTTCACGTCACCAATCGTTGCATGGTCGGCCCAGCGCCCTACAGAACTTTGGTCATTTCGTATTCGATAGCCGGCTCCCACGGCCGCACCTCGATGATCCTGCCAGTGCGCGCAAATCCGTGGCGCTTGTAAAGCCTCTGAGCCTTCTCGTTCACCTCGGTGACCCACAGCAGAACCTGGCTGAAACCCTGGCTTCTCGCCCAGTCCAGCACGGCCTCGAGGAGCTTGGTCCCGACACCCTGGCTGCGAAAGCCGGGATCGACCCAGAGCGCGGTCAACGCCGCGGCGCCGTTGAACTCCCCCTGCCCCCCTCCGACCGTGCCGACGACCTGGCCGTCGACCTCCGCGACGAATCGTGCCCGTTCGGAGAGGCGGTGCCGCCAGCTTTCCTCACTCGCTTCGACCTCGGCTTCATAGGTCGAACCAAACGCGTAGGGCGCCTCTTGCAGCGCGGCAAGCCTGACCTCGCGAAAGATCTGCCAGTCGTCCGGCCCGATGCGACGGATTTGGCTAGTTGCCGAGGATGAAGACCTTCAGCGCCCAGCTAACGGTGACCGCGCTCACCACGCCGACGGCCAGCACCCGCCACTGGAAGCCTGTGAGTCGAGGCACCCACGTCCGACCCGTCACCGCGCCCGCGACCAGGCCGGCCACGCCTACCAGCGTGCCGGCGAACAGCAGTGGACCAAGCGGATAGAGCCTGACGGCGTCCGCGAGGTCTCCCTCCCACATGTACGCGAACGAGCGCGTTCCGCCGCAGAAGGGACAGGGATGGCCGGTCAGGTAATAAAAAGGACAGGGCGGGGCGGTCAGATGGGCCGCCTGGAGCAAGAAGTAGATTCGCGTGTAAGCAAGCCAGACCAGAAGGCCCGCGAGCAAAGCGAGGTCGCGCATCCTCTCGGCGGGAACTGCCCTGATGAGGGACAGGGGCATCGCCATCATTTCAGCAGGCCGACGATATCGTCAGTGGTCTCCGCGACGGCGACGCCAGCCTTGCGGAAAGCCTCTTCCTTGCTCTTGGCAGTACCCCGGTTGCCCGAGATGATGGCCCCTGCGTGGCCCATGCGCTTGCCCTCCGGCGCGGTGCGTCCTGAGATGAAGGCAACGGTCTTGAGCCGGCTGCCGCGCCCGAGCAGCTCAGCCGCATGCTCCTCGTCGCTCCCGCCGATCTCTCCAATGACGACCAGGTGGGTGGTCGCAGGATCCTGCTCAAACAGCTCGATCACGTCCCTGAAGGTCAACCCGAGCACCGGGTCGCCACCGATGCCGACGATCGTCGACTGTCCCATGCCGGACGCGGACAGAGCCGACCCAACCTCGTAGGTCAGAGTGCCGCTGCGCGAGACAAGCCCGACCGGCCCGGGCATGGTGATTCTCTGGGGGATGATCCCGATCTTGGCCACGCCGGGCGTGATCAAACCCGGGCAGTTGGCGCCGAGCAGCCGGGCCGAGGGGTAGCCGCGCAGGAAGTCCTTCACCTTGATCATGTCCTGGATCGGGATGCCCTCTGTGATGCACACGATCAGCGTGATCCCCGCCGCCGCCGCCTCCATGATCGCGTCGGGCGCGAACGGAGGGGGCACGAAGATGCCGGACGAATTGGCGCCGGTCGCCTTCATGGCGTCGGCCACGGTGTTGAACACCGGCACGCCGAGGTGAGTGGTCCCGCCCTTGCCTGGGCTCGAGCCTGCGACCACCTTTGTGCCCATCGCCTGCATCTGCTCGGTGTGAAAAGAGCCTTCGCGGCCGGTGATGCCCTGGACGATAACGCGCGTAGAGGCGGCGAGGAGGATGCTCACGCCCTCACCCGGGTCAGCTCGACGATTTTCTGCGCCGCCTCCCAGGCGTTCGCGCCTGGCTCAATGCCATTCTCCTTGAGGATCTTGCGGCCCTCCTCCTCGCGGGTGCCGCTGAGACGGACCACCAACGGCAGTTTCATCTTCAAGTTGTCGCGAGCGTGGACAAGACCCTTGGCCACCTCGTCCCCACGAGTGATGCCGCCGAAAACGTTCATCAAGACGCCCTTCACACGCGGATTCATGAGGATGACCGCCAGGGCGTTCTCGACCACCTCGGCCTTCGCGCCGCCACCGATGTCGCAGAAGTTTGCCGCCCGGCCGCCTGCGCGCTGGACCAGATCCAGCGTGCTCATACAGAGGCCCGCGCCGTTTCCGATGATCCCGATCTCCCCGTCGAGCGACACGTAGGTGAGTCCACGCTTTTTCGCCTCGACCTCATACGGGTCGCCCTCGACCACTCCGCCGTAGCGCTCTTCCAGGTCTTTGTGCCGCCACGCGGCGTTCTCATCGACCTCGAGCTTCGCGTCGCCCGCGATCACCTCACCGGTTTTCGTCACTACCAACGGGTTGATCTCGGCGGTGATCGCGTCGAGCTCGGGAATGGCGCGATAGAGCTTCTTGATCAGCGCGCTGAGCGGACGCGCCAGCTCGCCAAGCCCGGCGTCGAACACGAGTTGCGTGAGCTCGAAATCCAGCGGACCTCGCCAGGGATTCGGATAGAGCCGAGCGATCGACTCAGGTGATTCCTCGGCCACCTGCTCGATTTCCATGCCGCCCTTTGCCGAGAGCATGAGAATGTTGGCGCGAGCGTCGCGATCCACTGTGAAGCCGAGATAGATCTCGCGTCCGATCTCGAGCGCAGTCTCGCAGTAGACGAGTGGGACCTTGAATCCCTTGATGTCCATGCCGATGATCTGCGCGGCGGCCTTTCGCGCCTCGTCGGGCGTGCCGGCCAGCTTGATGCCGCCGGCCTTCCCTCGCCCGCCAACCGGGACCTGCGCCTTGATCGCGACAGGACCCAGCTCTGCGCAGGCCGCCGCCGCTTCGTCCGGCGTGTGCGCGACCTTGCCTGCCGGGATCTGGATACCAAGTGAGGACAGGATCTCTTTGGCTTGATATTCGAGGAGCTTCAAATCGGGGTGACGGGGCTCCGCGTGTCCTGTCCTGGCACGAGTCAATTATGAAAGGGCGCCGGATGCGGGTCCTTTTACAGGGGGATGTTTCCATGCAAGCGAGGGCTGCGCCGCCTCTCCTTGCGCAACGCAATCCTCAGCGCGCGGATCAGCTCGAGCCGTGTCCGGCCTGGCTCGATCACGTCATCGATGTATCCGCGCTCAGCGGCGATGTATGGATTCGCGAATCGCTCCGTGTACTCGGTGACGAGCTCCCTTCGCCGGCTCACCGGGTCTGCGGCCGCCTCCAGCTCGCGGTGAAAGATTATGTTGACTGCACCCTCCGGCCCCATCACGGCGATCTCCGCTGTCGGCCAGGCGACATTGAAGTCCGCCCTGATGTGCTTCGAGCACATCACGCAGTAAGCGCCGCCGTACGCCTTCCGCGTGATCACGGTGAGCTTCGGCACCGTCGCCTCGCTGAACGCATAGAGAAGCTTCGAGCCGTGACGGATGATCCCGCCGTACTCCTGCGCCGTGCCCGGCAGGAAACCCGGCACATCCACGAACGTGACCAGAGGGATGTTGAACGCGTCGCAGAAGCGAACAAAGCGCGCGGCCTTCACCGAAGCGTTGATGTCCAGCGACCCCGCCATTACCTTCGGCTGGTTGGCCACCACCCCGATCGGGTGGCCATCGAGGTGCGCGAATCCCACCACCATGTTCATCGCGAAATACGGCTGCACCTCGAAGAAGTTGCCGTGGTCGACGACCATGCCGATCACGTCTTTGATGTCGTAAGGCTCCTTGGGATTGTCGGGGATGATCGTGGCGAGGCCCGGCGCTGCACGCCCCGGGTCGTCGGTTGCCTCCGCAAGAGGTGGCTGTTGGTCAAAGCTCTGTGGGATGAACTTGAAGAGGCGGCGGACCTGGGTGAAGCATTCGTCCTCAGATTCAGCCAGGAAATGGGCGACCCCCGACTTTACGTTGTGCACCTCAGCGCCGCCGAGTGAATCAAAGGTCACGTCCTCACCCGTAGTGACGCGAATCACCTCGGGTCCGGTGATGAACATGTAGCCGACCTCGTGGACCATGAAGGTGAAATCTGTCATCGCGGGCGAATACACGGCGCCGCCGGTGCAAGGCCCGAGGATCAGGCTCAGCTGCGGTATGAGGCCGCTCGCCTCGACATTGCGCCAGAAGATCTCGGCATAGCCCGCCAGCGACACGACCCCTTCCTGTATGCGAGCGCCGCCCGAGTCGTTGATCCCGATGATGGGAATGCGGTTGCGCAACGCCAGGTCCATGACCTTGATCACCTTCTCGGCAAACACCTCACCGAGCGACCCGCCGAAGACCGACGCGTCGTGGCTGAAGAGCACCACGTCTCTGCCGTCGATCTTCGCCATGCCCGTCACCACACCGTCACCCGGAACACGCCGGTCCTCGAGGCCGAAACCCGTGGCGCGGTGCGTCGCGAAAATGTCGATCTCTTCAAACGAGTTCCGGTCGACCAGGCGCGCGATTCGCTCGCGCGCGGTCAGCTTGCCCTTGGCGTGCTGCCGGTCGAACGCCTCGGCGTCGCCATGCCCCGCCTCGTACTTGCGCTGCCTCAGCTCGTTGAGCGGATCGACCTTCTTGTGCCGCGGCGTGGACCCCATCAGCGCTCCATGAACATCCAGCGGTGGCCCTCGAGGTCCTCGGCGCGATAGCGCTTGCCTTCCCGGCTGTCCTCGACCGGCGACAGGATGGCTGCGCCCGCCGCACTGGCGCGCTCGAAATGTGCAGCCACATCGTCGACGTAGACCAGCACGCCGTCGATGATGTACGGCACTTCCGACCACTTCCGAGCCGCCTCGCTTTCCTCGCGATGGTGCTTGGGCCCGTGGTAGTGCGGCGAGGGCGTGGCGAGCATGATCATGCCTTTGCCGGCCTCCATCTCTCCATGGCTGAGCCGCCCGTTCTCCCCGAGCATTCGCGCACGCTCGCGAAAGCCAAAGGCACGCGCGAGCCAATCCATCGCCGTGGCTCCGTCCTCGTAGGCGAGCATCGGGATCACTGCCGGATATTCATCGGTCATGCTGCCTCCCCGGGTCGATATTCCCCAAACACGTTGCGCAAGACCGCGCAGCACTCGCCGATCGTCACGTAGTCCGCGAGCGCGGCCTTGAGCGGGAGCATCAGGTCGTCCGTGCCGCGCGCCGCTCGTTCGATCTCGTCCAGGTGGCGCTCGACGACCTCTTTGGACCGGCGTGCACGCAGCCGCTTCAGCGCCCGGGACTGGGCGACCTGGTGTCGAGGGCTGATCTTCATGATCTCGACGGGCTCGGCGTCAGTTTCCGCATACCGGTTCACGCCGACCACGACACGCTCGCCCGACTCGACGCGCCGCTGAAGCCGGTATGCGCTGTCGCCGATCCGTCTTTGCGTCCAGCCGTTTTCGATGCAGGCCACCGCCCCGCCAAGCTCGTCCACCTCCGCCATGATCGACTGAGCCTCCTCCTCGACCCTGTCGGTGAGGCTCTCCACGTAGTAGGAGCCGCCAAGCGGGTCCGCGACCAGCGGGACAGCGGTTTCGTAGCCGATCACCTGCTGCGTTCGGAGAGCGAGCTCCGCCGCATTCTGCGAAGGAAGTCCAAGCGCCTCGTCGTACGCGTTGGTGTGAAGCGACTGCGTGCCGCCGAGGACTGCGCTCATCGCCTCGAGCGCGGTGCGCACCACGTTGTTCAGGGGCTGCTGCGCGGTCAGCGTGACGCCCCCGGTCTGCGTGTGAAAGCGGAGCGCCTGAGACCGCTCGTCGACAGCGTGGAAGCGGTCGCGCATGACCCGCGCCCACATGCGCCTGGCCGCCCGAAACTTCGCCACCTCCTCGAAGAAGTCCATGTGCGAAGCGAAGAAAAAGGAAAGGTGTGGTGCGAACTCGTCCACCTCGAGTCCCGCAACCTGGGCCGCCTCGACGTACGCGATGGCGTGGCTCAAGGTGAATGCGATCTCCTCCGCCGCGGTCGAGCCGGCCTCGCGGATGTGATAGCCCGAGATCGAGATTGTGTTCCAGTTGGGCAGGTTGCGCCCGCAGTAGGCGAACAGGTCGGTGATCAGGCGCATCGAAGGCTTTGGAGGAAAGATGTAGGTTCCCCGTGCCGCGTACTCCTTGAGGATGTCGTTCTGCACCGTGCCGGTGATCTTCTCCGGCGGGCATCCCTGCTTTTCGGCGACCAGCTGATATAGCAGCAACAGCATCGCCGCAGTGGCATTGATCGTCATCGACGTCGACACCTTGTCCAGCGGTATTCCCTTGAGAAGGACCTCCATGTCCTCGAGCGAGTCGATCGCGACCCCCACCTTGCCAACCTCTCCGTTGGCCATCGGATCATCAGAGTCGTAGCCGATCTGCGTCGGCAGGTCGAAAGCAACCGACAGCCCGGTCTGGCCCTGCTTCAGCAGGAACTGGTAGCGCTTGTTCGACTCGGCCGCCGTGCCAAACCCCGCGTACTGCCGCATCGTCCACAGGCGTCCGCGGTACATGTCCTTGTGAAGGCCCCGCGTGAACGGAAAGCGGCCGGGCGGCGGCTCCTCCTCGCGCCGGTCCTCAGCCGAATACACCGGCTTGAGGGGCAGGCCACTGTCGTTTCGGGCGTCGCTCATGCTTCGACCAATTCGGTGAGCACCCCGCCGACGCTCTTGGGGTGCAAGAAGGCGATGCGCGTGCCGTGCATCCCGATGCGCGGCTCGGTGTCGATCAGCTCGAGTCCCGACGTGCGGGCGTCGGCGAGCGCCTTGTCGATGTCGGTGACGGCGTAGGCGACATGGTGCAGGCCAGGACCACGCTTGGCCATGAACTTTCCCACCGGCGAGTCTTCGCGCAGCGCAGCCATCAGCTCGATCTCGCCATCGCCGACGCGGAGGAATGCGGCTTCGAGCCCTTCCTTCTCGTTGGTGGCGCGGTGGACGAGCTGCGCGCCGAGCGCGCTCTCGTAAACCCGAATCGATTCATCGAGGTCGCCCACCGCGACGCCG
>DATHDR010000308.1:0-7295 GCA_035318965.1 Verrucomicrobiia bacterium
CGCGTTGTACGTGACCGCCATCGGCAGGTTGGCGGTGTCTGGCGCGAAATTGCCGTTGATCCAGGTGGCCGCACGGTGATACCAAGTGTCGGGCGGCGCGCCGGTGAAGTAGTTGGCCACGATCGTCGGCAGAAACATCACCGAGATGGCGAAGATGATCGGGATGACGCCTGCGTGATTCACACGCACCGGCAGAAAGCTCGAACGGACTCCAACCTGCTTGAGCCCGACCGTGCGCTGAGCTGACTGAATCGGGATCTTTCGCGTCGCCTGCTGCACCTCGATGATGACCGCGGTCATCACCAGGGCGATGACGCCGAAGACGATGAACGGGATGTAATCGGCCAGTCCTCCGCCTGTCGAGTGCGCGGAGAAGACCGATGCGATGCCCTGCGGTCCGCGTCCGATGATGCCGGCGAAGATGATCAGCGAGACTCCGTTGCCGATGCCGTGCTCGGTGATGAGCTCGCCGAACCACATCAGCATGACGGTGCCGGCCGTGAGGACAAGGATGATCTGGAGGCGCTGGAACCAGTCCAGCGGACCGAGGATGGCTGGGCTCGTGTTCTGGAACAAGACGGTGAAGCCGTAAGCCTGCCCGGCGCCCAGGGCGACGGTGAGGTAGCGGCTCCATCGCGTGATTCGCCGGCGTCCAGCCTCACCGTCTTTGGAGATCTCCTTGATCCGCTCGGAGATCACCGTCATGAGCTGCAAGATGATCGTGGCGTTGATGAAGGGATTCATCCCCATCGCCACCAGGCTGAAGGTGGAGAGTCCTCCTCCCGAGAAGAGGTCGAGCAGCCCGAGCAGCGGCTGCGAGTTGAACAGGTTCGCCAGGGCGGTGTGGCTCGCGCCCGGGATCGCCACGTTGGCGAAGATGCGGAAGATGACCAGGATCGCGCCGGTGAACAGGATCTTGTTTCGAAGCTCCGGGAGGCGGATGGCGCTGGCGAGCGCTTCGACCACGTTCACTCTTCACTGCCAACTACGAGTTGCCGTTACGTGGGCGGGATGCCAACTCCGCCCACCCCCACCCTGACCCTCCCCTGAATGGGGAGGGAGTGATCGTCAGTAGATGAAGCCGATCAGCGGCACTCCACCAGGACTTATCGACCGACGGTCGACGGTGTTGAAAGCGACCCAGTTCATCTCCGAGACCAGCCACGAGCCGTCTTGATTGACCGACTCCACGTAGGCGACGTGGCCGTAACCGCTCTCCCAGGTGACCATGATCGAGCCTGGTCGCGGAGCCGGGCCGGTCGGAAAACCCATCGCCTGCGCGTTTCCGTACCAGGCCCACGCATCACCCTGCCATGGGACTTGACGGCGGTTGTAAACGTAGTAGGTGCAGTTTCCGAAGGCGAAGCGGTTTCCGGCCGCCACCGGCACGTTCGGAACGACTCCAAGCAGGGTGTAGCCCCCTCCCCGGAAACCGGCGGTCGGACGCGATGATTGGGCTACGGGTGCGAGCTCGGGGCCACGACCGGCCGGCACGACCAGCTCGAGGCCGGCGGGCAGCGGATCGTCGACCGCGAACCTGAGGCGGTTGAAGTCCGCGAGGGTGACTGCGTCGACGTGGTAGCGGTCGGCCAGGGCTGCGAAGGTGTCGCCCTCGCGCGAAACAAGCGCGACTCCGGCGACCGGTGGCACCAGCAGGTCGGTTCCAACCGCGGGTTGGCTCCCAACCCGCGAAAGCGTCGTGAGGTTGGACCAGCGGACTGACTCTTCGGGCACGCCGTGTTGCTGCGCGATCGAGGCCACAGTGTCTCCGCCGCGAGCCGTGTGATGCACGACCGAGTGCGAGATGGACGGAGCGACTGGAATTTCAAGAGCCTTGATGATCGTTCCGGCGCGACTCCCCCGATCGGGAACGTCAGAGATCGTGGCGGCCTTCACAGAGGCCGACTCGAGGTGTGGGCCGGTAAACGGCTGATTCGCAAGGCTGATTCCTGCGATTGATGCCGAGATCGCCAGTACGAGGCCGTGAGTGATCACGCGGTTCAGCGTCAAGGCCAGGACCCCCTAGTCTTTGATCCCTCAACTACGGGCGCCCGTTACTCGTGTAACGACAATTCGTAGTTGGGGTTGCGATGTCCTCGCCACACCTGACAGTCATCGCGGGTCTCACCTACTCGGAGCAATCGCAGGTGTTCAACCGCTGGCTCCTGCCCTCATATCAGACGTCCTTCCGCTGGACCGGCAACCGGGCGGACGCTGAGGACGCGACGACATGGGCCTTCAAGAATTCGGTCGGCCGAATCCGGTTGCCGGAGGTCGTGAGTATCGTCGAGGGCTGTGTGGACGAGGCGACCCTCGAGGCCGCGAGCCGCCACTGGTCCGACAGGTACGGCGTGGATCGACTCCGCTGTTGCGAGATCTATGCCTATGAGGCGTCTCTCTCGGGCCGGCCCGCTCTGACGCTTGCAGCGCTCGTCGACGGGTTGTCTGCCGAGATGCGCCTCGTGATCGTGCTTCGGTTCCTCCGGCGGCGATCGCTCTCCGCGATCGCGGCACAGCTGGGAGTCCCGCCGGGAAGCGCCAACCTTCATCTGTTCACGGCACTTTCAGGAGTCGCAGAACAGATGGGGCTGGTCGCCAGCCCCGGCCAAGCGAATCAAGTCGATCAAGTGGCGGCGTTCGTTGACGCCCTGGTCGGCAGACGGAGGCCGCCGCGGTTCGAGGCCACTCCAGCGGCGTGGGCTGCCATGCTGGCGGCGACTCATGTTCAAGCTGCTGTCGCCGGCAACAACCTTCCGAGAGCGCGGTTTGTCAGATCGCTGGAAGAGACGCTCAAGGCAGGCGGATCCGGTCGGCATGTAACGCACCTACGTATTTGGACTGCGTGATCCGGGCCCGTTGGTCGCATTGACCGAGCTGCACGTCGTCGAGACCCCAGATCCCGACGAGCGTCAGGAGACTGCAACCGCGGTCTACCCCGACTGGGAGTCCGTCTACCAGGACAATGTCGTGGGGATCTACCAGCTTGCGTTCCGGAGGGTTGGCAATGCCGCCGATGCTGAAGATCTCGCGGAAGACGTTCTCATGCAGACGCTCAAGACCCTTCGCCTACCCGCTCCGGTTCACAACGTTCGCGCTTACCTGGTCAAGACGGCGCGCACGGTCCTGGCCGACCACTGGCGGCGCCACTACGCGGCAAAAGATGCTGCGACCGAGCTCGAGCAGCTGCCGGCGGGCGCGCTGGTCGCCCCTCCCAACAGCGACGCGTCGGAGCGCGCGGCGCGATTGCTGGCGCTGCTGCCAGACCACTTCAGCCGCATCCTCGAACTTCGGTTCCTGCGCGGCTTCTCGGTACGGGAAGCAGCGAACGAGCTGGGCGTGACCGAATCCAACGCCCGCGTGATGCAGTTCCGTGCGCTCCGAAAGGCAGCCGAGCTCGAACGGGAGGTGCTCAGTTGACAGACAAATCAGCCGATCGCGTCGCTCGCTTTGTCGACGATCTGCTGCACGGTCGCCGTCCCCGCCGGTTCGCCGCGTCCCAAGAGGAAGCGGAGGCGATGAGGGCTGCTTCGAGCCTGGTCTCTGCCCGAGCGGGGGCCGACCTGCCGGACAAAGCAGCCCTCGACCGGATCCACGGCAAGCTCAGCGCAGCTCTGGACGAGAGTCCGGTGGTGGAGCGTCACATAACCCGGCGTGTGATGTTGCGCACGTTCGGCACGGCAGCGGCCGCCGTGGTCGTTGGTGTTGCGCTGGACGAGGCGGTGTCGCAGAGGGGCAAGTCGCCCGAACCCGGCGGCAACGCTTCCACAGTGCTCAAACCCGACGCCGGAGCCTGGCGGCCGGTCGCCGCGGTGACCCAGCTCCCCGCCGGACATGCCATGACCGTTTCAACTGGTTCGGTCGACGCGGTGATCGTCAACGATGCCGGCGCGATCAGCGCCGTCTCCGGCGTCTGCACCCACCTCGGGTGCAAGCTCCAGCCTGACGACGCGAGCCAGAAGCTCAACTGCCCGTGTCACCAGACCGCGTTCGGGTGGTCGGGCAAGGTCCTCTACTATCGGCTCAAGACAGCGCCCGCCAACTTGCCGCAGATCCCCTCGAGGATCAACGACGGGCAGATCGAGCTGTTCGTAGTCTGAGCGCCCTGATCGCCTGAATCACTGCCCAGACGATCGCCGGCAGCAGTCCATAGTTGGTCGCCGCCGAGACCACTGCATCAAAACGCTGAAGCATCACATCCTCAACTACGTCGCCCCTTACGCGACCGCGGCTGTAATGGAGACCCGTAGTTGATACGCGATGAGCTCGGACCCCAAGCGCACAGCGACCACCAGGAGAACTTTTCTCGGCTGGTGGATCGCGACATTGTTGACCGCTACGGTCGCCACAGTCGCGGCTCCGCTTGGGGTCTATCTGTTTCCGGCGCGTGCTAGCAGCCAGAGGAAGCAGACGGTGCGCGTGGCGCTTGCTTCTCCAGTGGCAGACTTGGCTGAAGGAGCAGTGGCGCGCTTCGACTCGCCGGCCGGCACGGCGTTCACCATGGCCGACGGCGGTGAGGGAAATCGCGCCGGCGATCCGACGTTCGGCGGCTTTCTGACCCGCGACCAGGGAAAGTTGCGCGCGTTCGCGATCACCTGCCCGCACCTCGGCTGCTCATACGCGTTCGACGACGGCAAGAAGCATTTCGTCTGTCCGTGCCATGGATCGGAGTTCGCGCTCGACGGAAGCGTGCTTCACGGACCAGCCACCAGCCCGCTGTCACATCTCACGTGGCAGACCGGTCCTGCGACCAACGAGATCGAGGTAGACGGACTCAGCATCGCGAGCTGAGCCGCGTTGTAACGCCGCCGCATATCTAGCTGCGTCGGCTTTCAGTCACAAGGAGATTCTCAAAACATGATTCGGAAATTTGCATTCATCGGTGCGCTCGTGGGTGCTGCATTCGTCGCAGCTGCGTGCGGGGGCGGAACTTCTGCTTATGGATCATCAGCGTCTGCTTCCCCAGGCGGATCAACCGGCGGAGCCAGCTC
Organism: Verrucomicrobiia bacterium; assembly: GCA_035318965.1. Lineage (GTDB taxonomy): Bacteria > Chloroflexota > Dormibacteria > Dormibacterales > Dormibacteraceae > Palsa-870. The sequence goes on from DATHDR010000308.1 coordinate 4,989, forward strand.
CCCTGGCTCGCCGGCCCCGTCTGCAACCGTGGGAATCCGAACCACGCCATTGGGTCAGATCCTCGTCGACTCCAACGGAAAAACGCTTTACCTCTTCGAGGCAGACAAGGGGATGACGTCGTCCTGCTACGACTCATGTGCGGGTGTGTGGCCTCCGTTGCCGGCGACCGGAGCGCTGGTAGCCGGTTCGGGCGTGAATCAATCGCTGCTCGCCACCACGACGCGCAAGGACGGTTCGATGGAGGTCGTCTACAACGGCCACCCTCTCTACTACTTCGTCTCGGACAAGCAGGCGGGCGACACGACGGGCCAGGGCCTGAGCAGCTTCGGTGCTGATTGGTACGTCCTTTCGGCAGCCGGCACAAAGATCGACAACGGCTAGGAGTGGTGGCTGTGCTGGTGGAAAAAGACTCGGATCTATTACGCGACCAGATCGTGCTCAGGCTTGAGGGAGTTACGCAGGTCGACCGGGATCCGGATTGGGTATTTCGCGAGCTTCACAATCCCGTAACTCTGCTCAGGTGCGTCCCAGGCGCCAGCCTGACCAGGCTCGTAGGTCCGCGCAGGTTTGAGGCTCGCATCGTGTTCGGCGCCGGCCCGCTCAAATTTGCATACGCCGGCGCCGGACGGATCACCGGCTCAGATCCACAATCGCGCACCGCGTCGATGACGCTCAACGAAAACCGGCCATCGGACGTGCCACGTATCCGCATCCGCATGACGATGGCGATAGACAGACACCCTCACGGCTCTGAAATTCAGATGTCGTTCCGGGTGGTCGTCTCAGACCGCACGGGGCTTGTTCGTCGAGCCTGGGTCGATCCGATCGCATGCGACCTGCTCGATCGCACCATCCGGCGTGTCAAGCAAGAGCTCGAGGACACGCCGCTCAGTTCCGGCCCTACAGCTGCTTAACGACCACAAAAGGAGAACTCAAGCTTGAAGAAGTCGATCATCGCGTTGACGGTCCTGGTTGGAATTGCTGTGGGGGTGACTGCCGCGAGCGCGGTCAGCGCCGCCATGCCAAGCAGTAGTAAGGAGGCCGCCGCGCGGCCGGCAGGCGGCGACTCAGGCGCGATCGTCGTCGCCTGGAACCAGGAGCTACTGCACATCGTGCAAACGCCGGGCGCTCAACCGCCCACAATCCACCCGACTCGCAGCTTCGCCATCCTGCACGCCGCGATTTACGACTCGGTGGTATCGATCACCAAGGACGACCATCCGTATCTCGTCTCTGTGCCATCATCCGGTGGCGCACGCGCCCCTCGTGTCGATGCGGCCGCAGCACAGGCAGGGCATGACACCCTGGCGGCGCTCTACCCAAAGTGGCAGGCGGAGCTGGACAGCCAGCTTGCGGCTGAGCTGGCGGCGATTCCCGACGGACCTGCGAAGCAGGATGGAATCCAGGTCGGTCAAAGCGTCGCGACGCAACTTCTGGCGCGTCGAGCCAATGACGGTTCCGCCGCCACTCCACCAGCCTTCGTCGCAGGCACTCAGCCCGGCGACTTTCGACCCACCCCGCCGGCATTTGCTGCGCCCGTCTTCACGGGTTGGGCCAACGTCCAGCCATTCGTCCTGGACAAGGCGTCGCAGTTTCGACCCGAGGCGCCTCCGGCCGTCACCAGCGCGGCCTACGCGAATGCCCTGAACGAGGTCAAGAGCCTGGGCCAGATCACAAGCACCACGCGGACAGCCGCCGAGACTCTGGCCGCCAAGTTCTGGGCCGGTCCGATCTGGAACACGTGGAACGAGATCGCGGACAGCGCAGCCCTCGACCACCACACGAACCTGGAGACGACCTCGCGCCTGTTCGCGATTCTCAATCTGACCTTCGCCGACAGCGTGATCGCCTTTTACGACGCGAAGTACCACTACGCGGTCTGGCGACCCATCACTGCGATTCGGTTGGGAGACACGATCGGCAACACGGCCATCACCGGAGACCCAACCTGGACGCCGCTTGCCACAACGCCGGCCGACCCCTCATATCCGGGCGCGCACAGCGTGATCAGCGAAGCCGGCGCAACAGTGCTGTCCACGTTTTTCGGTGACAAGGGCCTGGTCGAGGTGAGCTCCGATGTCTTGCCGGGCACCGTGAAGGTCTTCGACGGCTACCAGGCAGTAGCAACGGAGGCCGGCCTGAGCCGGATCTTCGCCGGCGTGCACACGCGAATCGACCACGTGGCAGGCCTGGCGCTCGGTCAAAACGTTGCACAGTTCGTGCTGCGAAACTCGAAGAAGGCGGATTTTGGGGTGAAATCGCGGTCGTCCGCGCCGGCGCCCGCGGGCACAATCGACGGCTACTGA
>DATHDR010000309.1:0-4160 GCA_035318965.1 Verrucomicrobiia bacterium
CATCGCGTTCGACATCCTCGCCGAAGGTGGAACGGATCTCCGCAAGGAGCCCCTGGGAGAGCGCCGCAAGCATCTCGAAAAGCTGCTCAAGGGCGTCAAGCAGCCGATCTTCCTGACGCCTTACACCCGCGACCACAAGACCGCGGACAGCTGGTTCCAGCGCTTCGAAGGCGCCGGACTCGACGGCGTCATCGCCAAGTCATGGACCGGGCAGTACGTGCCCGGCAAGCGACTGCGGGTGAAGATCAAGCACCAGCGGACCGCCGACTGCGTGGTGATCGGCTGGCGCAAGACCAGCGACGGAACCACGCTTGGTTCTCTGCTGCTCGGCCTCTACGACAAGAAAAGGACCATGCATTACGTCGGCCACACGTCGTCCTTCAGTGCGTCCGAGCGCAAGGAGCTGATCGCCAAGCTCAAGCCGTTGACCACGGAGATCCCGGAATCGGAGTGGAAAGCCAACCCGGGCCGCATGCCCGGCGGCGTCAGCCGGTGGTCCCGTGGCAAGGAAGCCGAATGGGTCGCGGTGCGGCCAGAGCTGGTGTGCGAGGTCGCTTACGACAAGCTCGAGGCGGGGGAGCGTTTCCGCCATGCGACCCGATTCCTCCGCTGGCGGCTGGACAAGCCTCCGCGCAAATGCGGCTTCGACCAGATCGAGTCAGCGGCCGTGTTCGACGTTCGAGGGATCTTCGGGAGCAAGTAGGAGCGGCCGTGCTCCCGGACCACCTGGTCCGTAGTACTTCATCGCTGCTCGGCCCAACCCCGTCACCGCCAGCCAGTCAAATCCGGCGCCCGCGGCGACGCCGACGCCGAGCGGCACGACTCGGGCCGCGACCTTCGCCGCGCCCGTGGTGGCGAACCGCGCGAGGATGCGCGTGATGACACGACCGCCGCCGTGCACCAGGAGCAGGCTCGGCAATCGTCGAAAAGCCGCGAGTGCGATGCGCTCTCCGCCGGCGACGAGCACGTCCTCGCGCAGCTTGACTGCGCCGCTGGTGATTCCAACCACGACCAGGGCTTCGATGACGCGTTCGTCAGAGTTGCCGAGCTCATGCCCGAAGATCATCGCGACCCCCAGCACGAGCTCGACCTCTTGCTCGAGCGCATAGAGGGTCTGGCTCGTGATGGTGCCGATGGCGAGCACGGTGCCGAGACCTGGCGCGATCGAAACGGCTCCGCTCAGCGCGCCGGTTGCCGCGACACGGCGGCGCGTGGAACGGATGAGCGCGAGAGCCAGTTGATGATTGGTGTAGTTGGGATGGCTCGACCGCAGCTCCTCGACCTTCGCTCGAATGGATGGCTCGCGACTCTGCACTGCGTGGGTGAGAGCGCCGAGCGCTGAGCGCAGTTGGGGCGGAAGGCTTTCGAGATCCATTTCCGGGAAGCGTAACGGTGGTACGCCGAGGTCGTCCTTTATGGGAAGGAGTCGCAAATGGCGGCACACGACGTGAATACGAAGTTGCGACTAAGTCGCGATAAGCGTTAGGCTCCAACCGTGGCCTCCATGGGCGCGTTGCTGCGTGACTCATTCGACAGTGGAGAGCGCAGGCGCCTGGCAGGATTCTTCGGCGGCATCGGGCTGATCCACGTGTTGGGCTGGGGGCTGCTGCTCGTCGCGGCCGCCGGCCAGCCGACCATCCTCGCGTTGGGTGGCCTCGCATACACCTTCGGTCTGAGGCACGCTTTCGACGCCGACCACATCTCGGCCATCGACAACACGACGCGAAAGCTGCTTCACGACGGCCGCAAGCCGGTCGGAGTGGGGTTCTTCTTCTCGCTCGGCCACTCATCGGTTGTTTTTCTCGTCGCGGTTGCGCTGGGCCTGACGGTCAAGTGGATCGTCGACGGGGTCGCCGGTGACGGCGGCATGCTGAGGAGCGTCGGCGGCGCAATGGGCACCGTCGTGTCGGGTGGTTTTCTCGTCCTGATCGGTCTGCTGAACCTCGTCATCCTCATCGACATAGTTCGCGTCTACCGGCGCCTCAAGTCGGGTGAGTACGACGAGGCGTCTCTCGAGCTTGACCTCACGGCCGGAGGCTTCATGAGCCGGATCTTCGGACGCTTGTTCCGAGTCATCCGGCACAGCTGGCAGATGTATCCCATCGGATTTCTGTTCGGCCTCGGATTTGACACGGCATCGGAGGTGGCGATTCTTGCCATTGCTGCGGGCGCCGCCGCCAAAGGCCTGCCGTTCATGGCGGTGATCGCGCTGCCGCTGATCTTCGCCGCCGGGATGTCGCTGATGGACACCGCCGACGGCGCGTTCATGGCGAAGGCGTACTCGTGGGCGTTCACGAGCCCGATTCGCAAGGTCTTCTACAACCTCACGATGACCAGCCTGTCCGTGTTCGTCGCCCTGTTCATCGGCACGGTCGAGCTCGCGCAGGTCCTGATCGAGAGGTTCGACTTGAGAGGAGGTGTCTTCGGGGCCATCGCCGGCTTTGACCTCATCGGCCGGGCCGGCTACTTCATCGTCGCGGCCTTTGTCGTGGCATGGATCGGCGCGCTGCTGATCTACAAGGCTCGCCGCATCGACGAGCGCTGGAGCGACAAGGTCCGCCGAGTCGCCTAGCTAGGAGGCGGGTTCGGTGGCGCCTTCTTTGAACAGGCCTTCGATATCCAGCTGCCGGCCGCTGAACGTCAGGTGGCCCTCTGAGTCTTTGGGCCACTGGTCTTCGGGCCGGTCCCAGGCCAGCTCGAGGCCGTTCTCGTCCGGATCGCGCAGATAGAGAGCCTCGTGCGTGCCGTGGTCGTTCACTCCGTCAAGCGGCCAGTCAGCCGCCACCAGACGTCGCAGCGCGTCGCCGAGCGCGGCTCGGGTCGGATACCGGATCGCGACGTGATACAGGCCGGTGGTGTTGGGTGGCGGGGGAGAGCCGCCCTTCGACTCCCAGGTGTTGAACCCAAGGTGATGGTGATAGCCCCCGGCCGACAGGAACAGCGCGTCCGGCCGGCGAAACACGACGTCGAAGCCAAGGATGTCGACATAGAAGTGGTGGATGCGGTCGATGTCGGCGGTCTTCAGGTGCACGTGGCCGATGTCGACGCCTTCGGCGATCGGTCGAGCGCTGCGCTCGCGAGGCGCGACCCCGTTGCTGGTTTTGATCACGTTCATTACTGGGGAGGCCCGACGAGCTTCCAGCCGTTCTGCCAGGGCCACTCGTTGCGGATCTGCAACGCAACAATCAAAAGCCCCATGCCCTCGAGCACGCGGGCCATCACCAGAGGCCCCGCGTCGATCGGGCGGTATCCAATCGATTCAACAAACTCGAGCGCCTTGTCCTTTGCCTCCTGGTCGTCGCCGGCGACAAAGCCGTCGAGCCGAACGCCGTCCACCGTTGGGTCGGCCATGCGTGAGGCGAACGAGTAGTTGAACGCCTTCACCACGCGCACCTCCGGGTGACGCTTCTGGATCTCCTCCGCGTTGGAAAGGCCGCTGAGCACCTCGCCGGGATTTTGAACGTTGATGTGGTTCGTAGCGTCGATCACGACCTTGCCATCGACGGATGTGCCAAGACCGCGGAAGACCTCGCCCAGCTTGTCATACGGCACCGCGATCACTACGAGGTCGGCATCCTTCACCGCGTCGGTGGTCGAGGTAGCAGCGTTGGCGCCGGTCTCCTTGGCCGCCGCCGCCGCGTGCTCTGGGTGCGAGGCGCTCAGCGTGACCTCATGGCCCGCTCTGACACCTGACCTGGCGAGCGCTTTGCCGACGTTTCCCGAACCGATGATTCCAATCTTCATTGAGTCAATCCTTCCTTGCCAACTGCAACCTTACGCACGGGCGGCTTTATTCGAACCAGCACCGACGATGCCGCGATGCTGACCACGACGGCGCCGATCAGGCCGGCGCTGACCTGCTTGGAGATCAGGCCGGCGGAGAGGGCCAGGGCGCCGAGGACGTAGCTGAACTCGCCGACCTGGCCGAGGCCGACCGCCAGCTGCAGCGACCGCCCGGCCAGTCCGCCGATCCTGGCCAGCGCCCACACCACCAGCACCTTGCCGGCGACCACGAGGCCGAGGAACAGCAGCAGCCAGGGCAGCGCGCCCCCGATCGTGCTCGGATCGATCACGGTTCCCAGCGCGACGAAGAACATCACCGCGAACAGGTCGCGGAAGGGTAGGAGCCGCTGGCGGGCCTCGGCGGCCACCGGGCTCTC
>DATHDR010000310.1:0-8610 GCA_035318965.1 Verrucomicrobiia bacterium
CCCGAGGGAGATCGGGAAGGCAACCTCGGGCCGTCGCGGGCGCCGAAAGGGAGTCGAGATCAAAGCCGGCACTGCCAAGCAGGCGCGGCTCGAGGCAGGTCTGAGCCTCGGCCAGGTGGCCGGAACCGAGATCAGCCGTACGGCGATCTACTTTGTCGAGACAGGCAAGGCCAAGCCGTCCATGGAGACGCTCAAGCTCATCGCGTTGCGCACGGGCAGGCCGCTTGATTTCTTCCTCAGCCGTCCGAGCACGATGGAACCCCGTTCATCAGCGGGCACGATCGAGATCGAGCGCCTGATCGTGGCAGGCGAACATGCAGCGGCGCTGAAAGCCGCCGAGGCGATGGTCGCCGTCGAGCGCGACCCAGAGATCGCGGCGCGGATCAAGTTCCTGATGGCGACGGCGCACCTCAGGCTTGCGCAACCGGTGCCGGCGCGACGCCTGGCCTCCAGCGCGCGGGCCTATTTCGAGTCCGCCGGCGACCTGCTGATGACAGCCGAATGCCTTGGCAGCGAAGCCTCCGCTGCTTACCTCGTCCATGACCCGGGCGCGCTTGCGCTCGCCGAGGGGGCGCTCGCGACCTGCAGGAGCCTGGAGCCACGCGAGCCGATCACCGAAGCCCGGCTGCTCGCGATCCTGGCCAGCGTGCACCTCACGAACAGGAATTGGCAGGCCGCGATCGACGCCTACGAGCTCGCGATCGACGCCGGCGACGTGATCCAGGACCTGCGCCGGCTTTCGCTCATGTACAGCGACTTGAGTGTTGCTCATCAGGAGCTGGGCCGGTTCAACGAGGCCGCCCGTTACGCACATCGTGCTATCGGCATACACGAGACCCTGTCGGACCGTCTTTCGCTGGCGCGCTCGGAGAACAACCTTGGAATGCTGCTGATAAGGCGGGGCGACCTGGCCGATGCGCAGGGCCACATCGAGCGAGCGCTCAGCCTGTTCGAAGATGCCGGCGTCGAACCGCAGAGGGCGAACATGCTGATGAGCATGTGCGAGCTCCATTTCCTCCGAGGGGACCTCGAGGAGGCTGAGCGCTGGGCGCGGCAAGCCTTCGAGTCCGCCGGCCGTGCCTCGGAACCGGTCAATGTCGGTGGATCGCACGTCTGGCTCGGCCGGATCGCAGAGGCCGGCGGTGACCAGGGCAAAGCGGATGCAGAGTTCCGCTCCGCCTTCGAGCTTTTCCAGGACCCCGCGTCAAACCAGAGCTTGAGCCACGCCCATGCTCTCTACGCGGAGATCCTCGAACGCCGCGGCGACCTGGGCGCAGCCGTCCAACACCTGAAGCCGGCGCTCGCCACGCAGCAGTCGGGCGCGGAAGCCGATTCGAGGGCCGCCACCGCCTGAGGCGCGCCGGCCTCCAATCGGTTCCTCCTTCGTCTGTATCGTTCCAATCGTTCGGCTAAGACGGCTCGAACTCGATGAATTGACACTACAATCTCAGTCCCGTGGATCACTTAACAGGTTCGTCGAGGGGAGTTTGAGATCGTGGCTGTCGTTCTGGTCGTCGACGATGGAGTCGCGAACCGCGAACTGATCCAGGCATACCTGGCCGGGATCGACTGCACGGTCCGGCTCGTCGAGGATGGTCCCTCCGCCCTGGAAGCGATCGAGACGGTCGCGCCAGATCTCGTCTTGCTCGATGTTCAGATGCCCGGCATGGACGGGTACGAGGTGTGCCGCCGGATCAAGGCGATGCCGCGCGGCCGGCTCCTCCCGGTGGTCATGATCACCGCCCTCAATCAGACCGGCGACAGGGTGGCGGCGCTAGAGGCCGGAGCGGACGACTTCATGGCCAAACCCGTCGAGCGCGTCGAGCTCGTCGCGCGGGTGAGGTCCGCCCTTCGGCTCAAGGCCCTCTACAACACGCTCGACAGCGCCGAGCAAGTGATCTTTTCCCTCGCTTCCGCGGTCGAGGCAAAGGACGCGTTCACAGAAAGGCACACCCAGCGAGTCGGCGAGTCCGCCCGGCATGTGGGCCGTCGCCTTGGCCTTCCGGAGTTCGCACTGGACGCTCTCTATCGCGGAGGCGTCATCCACGACATCGGCAAGATCGGCGTACCCGACGCAATCCTCCTCAAGCCCGGACCGCTCGATGAGGCCGAGACCGCGCGCATGCAGGCGCATGTCGTCATAGGTGAGAGCATCGTCAGGCCGCTCCGCTCAGGTTCCAGCCTTTTGCCGATCATCCGAAACCATCACGAGCGATTTGACGGTCGCGGCTATCCCGACCGGCTCAGCGGCAGAGCTATCCCACGCCTTGCCCGCATCGTCTCTGTCTGCGACGCCTTTGACGCGCTGGTCAACGACAGGCCCTACCGGAAGCGCCGCTCAATCGAAGAGGCGGTGGCGGTGCTCCGGAACGGAGCCGGGACGCAGTGGGACCCTGAGGTCGTCGAGGTCGTCAGCAGCGAAAGCCTGAGCCTCCAGGACCTCGGCGCGGCCTGAGGCAGGCGGTTCTATGGGGTTGACCACGCTTCAGAACATCGGAGCGCTCGCCTTCGTCCTGCTTGGCGTCGCGACCGCGGTCAGGTGGTCGCGCCAGCGCACCCCCTCGACGGGCTTTCTTGCGCTCGCCATCATCCTGCTCTCGTTCGTCACTGTGGCCGGTCGGCTCTCGACCCTGCTGCATCTCAGCTCGACTGCCGTGACGTCAGTCACCCTCGTGGCCTTCATGGGGTCCGCGTACGCGCTGCTCCGCTACCGCGACTCGCTGATTCCTCTGTCTCGCACCTGGCACCTGGTCGCGATCGTGGCCACGATCGGCGTGACGGCGGCCTTTTTGGCGAGCCAGGCGCTCGTGGCTGCCAAGGTGGTCTCGATATCGGTGGAGACGGTAGTCGCCTTTGGGCTCATCGGCGTTTGGGCCGCGCTGGTGCTCGAACCGATCGCCCGGTTCTGGTTGGTCGCCCGATCTCTGCCGGCCGTCCAGGCGTGGAGACTGAGATCCCTCAGCCTTGGCTTTGCCGCCATCGTCGCGATCCTCGTGTTCGCGATTGCCGGGCAGGCCATCGCTCGTCAACCTGCCGTGCAGGTGGCGATCCAGGTCATTTTGATCGCCATCGTGCCGCTCCTCTACGTGAGCCTGTCGCCACCGGCCTGGCTGCGCCGCGAGTGGCGCTCGGCGGAAGAGGAGGGACTGCAAGGGTTCATGACGGACCTGCAGCTGAGCGAGGACAGCGACGCGCTTGAGAGCCGGGCGATCGAATGGGCGATGCGGCTGGTAGGCGGGGCCTCGGCGGCCACATTCGACAGCAGCCGCCATGTTCGCGCCTCGGTGGCCCTCACCCCTGGCCAGCTAGACGAGCTGGTCCATCGCCTCGCAGATCTTCCGCACGGCGTCAGCCGGGCCACCCTCGGCGGGTCAGGCCACACCTTGCTTGTGCTGCCGGTGTCGGGCCTCTCGAGCTCTGGGTCGCTGGTCGTCCTCTCCGGGCCCTTCTCGCCCGGCTTGGGCAGTGACGAGGTGAGCCGCGTGCAGCAGTTCATGAGCGCGTTCGCCACGGCGCTCGACCGAAGACATCTGATCGAACGGCTTAAGGAAAGCAACGCCCGGCTCGTGGACGCCGACCGGCACAAGAGCCTGTTCCTGGCCAGCATGAGCCATGAGCTGCGCACGCCGCTCAACGCCATCCTGGGCTTTTCCGAGCTCTTGATCGACGCCCCCGACGGCCAGTTCCCCGTCGCGACTCGTACTCGATTCCTCCAGCAGATCCATTCCAGCGGCAAGCACCTGCTTGGGTTGATCAACGACATCCTCGACCTCTCCAAGATTGAAGCGGGTCAGATGGAGCTGCGCTTGCAGACCGTATTGGTCTCCGAGGTCGTCGCGCAGGTGCTGAGCACGGTGGAGCCTCTTGCTGCGCAGAAGCAGATCACGATCAAGACAGGAGAGATGAGCGCGGGGGAGATTACCGCCGATGCCGGCAAGCTCAAGCAGATGCTGCTCAACCTGGTGGCCAACGCGGTCAAGTTCACCCCCGATGGAGGCGAGGTCACGGTCACGTCCACGAGACTCGAGAAAACAGTCGAGATCGCCGTAGCCGACAACGGCATTGGGATCGCTCTGAAGGACCACTCTCGCGTCTTTCAAGGGTTTCAGCAAGTCGACTCAGGCATGGAAAGGCAGCAGTCGGGCACAGGACTGGGCCTGCACCTCACCAGGCGGTTTGCCGCCCTGCATGGTGGCGACGTCCTGATCGACAGCCAGCTCGGCAAGGGCAGCGTCTTCACAATCACGCTGCCCATCCAACAGGCTCTCCAGACCACGCACCCGAAGGGCCAGTCAATTAACGGTGAGGTCGACAGAACTGATCAGCGGCCTCTGGTTCTGGTCGTTGAAGACGATCCTGCGGCAGCGGAGCTGTTGACACGGCAGATCGACCAGGCCGGGTTCCAGACCACGGTCGCCCGCACCGGCGCCGAAGCCCTCGCCAAAGCGCGCGCGCACAAGCCGGACGCGATCACGTTGGACATCCTCCTGCCGGACCTCGACGGGTGGGAGGTGCTGACGCGACTGAAGCGGGCAGAAGAGACGAGCGAAATCCCGGTGGTCGTCGTCAGCGTTGTCGACAATCCCGAGCTCGGCATGGCGCTTGGCGCGCTGGACTACTTCGTCAAGCCGGTGCCGGCCAAGGAGCTGATGAATCGCCTGTCGAGGTTCAAATTCCAGGGCAAGTCGGGCAAGCAGATGACTGTATTGGTCGTCGACGACGAGGAGGCGAACCGCGAATGGCTTCAGGGTGTCCTGGAGCCTGCCGGCTTCGCCGTCACCCTCGCCTCAGGCGGCAAGGAGGCGATCGACCTTGCGCGCTCGAGCCTGCCGGACCTCGTGTTGCTCGACCTGATGATGCCTGAGGTCACAGGCTTCGACGTCGTCGAGGCGCTGCGCGACAAGGCTTCAACGCGCGCGATCCCGATCATGGTGTTGACCGCAAAGACGCTGACCGAAGGCGACATCAAGCAACTCAACGGCCACGTCTCGACGATTCTCCGTCGGGGTTCGACCGGCGCCGCAGACCTGCTCGGCCTGCTGCGGCAGGTGGTTGCCCCTCAAGGGATCAAATGAACGAACCGATCATTCTCATTGTCGAGGACAACGCAGCCAACCAGCTGCTCGTGTCGGCCGTACTCGATCAGGAGGGCTACCGGCTCGAGCTGGCAGCAGGCGCGGTCGAAGCCCGGGAGATGATCGATAGAGGCCTACCCAACCTCATCCTGATGGACGTTCACCTGCCTGGCATTGACGGGCTGACCTTCACGCGCCAGCTGAAGGCGGACCCTGTCACGGCCCATATCCCAGTCGTGGCCCTGACCGCGCTGGCAATGTCCGGCGATCGTGAGCGTGCGATCGACGCCGGCTGCATAGGCTACATCTCAAAACCGATCAACACGAGAACTTTCGCCGCCGACGTTCGCGGGTATCTCTCGGCGAAACTCTGAATGGGCATGTTCTATGCCTGGTGCGCGTATTCGAGCGAGTCGACCAGCGCGAGCAGGGAAGCCTCGATGATGTTGCTCGAGCAGCCGACCGTGGTCCACCGCTTGAGACCCTTGCCTGACTCGATCAGCACACGCGTGGTCGCGGCTGTGCCTGCGTCGCCGTCCAGGATCCGAACCTTGTAGTCGTGCAGCGTCACGCCGCTGAGGCCCGGGAAGCTTGGGCTCAGGGCTTTGCGGAGCGCGGCGTCAAGTGCGTTGACCGGACCATTTCCAGTCGCAGCGGTGTGATAGACGGTGCCGCCGACCTCAACCTGCACGGTCGCTTCGGCATGGACCGATCCACCGTTCTTGCGGACCTGTGTCGTGAAGTCGGCCACCGTCCACGGCGCCTGGTAGCCAGGCTGCAGCCGCCGCACCAACATCTCGAAGGACGCGTCGGCGGCCTCATAGGAGTAGCCGCGATGCTCGAGCTCTTTCAGGTGCTGGACGAGCCACTGTGTTTGTGGGTCGTCGCGGTCGAGCTCCAACCCGAACTCGCGCGCTTTGGCCAGGACGTTGCCGCGACCCGAAAGCTCAGAGACGAGCACGCGCGCCTCATTGCCTACCACGGCCGGGTCGATGTGCTGGTAGGAGTCCTTGTGCTTGAGCACGGCCGCGACGTGCTGCCCGCCCTTGTGGGCAAAAGCGCCGTGGCCGACGAACGGCTGCTGCAGCGGCAATGAAAGGTTTGCGATCTCCGCGACCATGCGCGAGAGCTCGCTGAATCGCGCGACGGAAGTTTCGGGCAGAGCGTCGAAGCCCAGCTTCAAGACGAGGTTGGCGACCACCGAGACCAGGTTGGCGTTTCCGCAGCGTTCGCCATAGCCGTTGATGGTGCCCTGCACCATCTCGGCTCCTGCAAGGACGCCCTCGAGAGTGTTGGCCACGGCGAGCTCGCAATCGTTGTGGGTGTGGATGCCGACCTGCGCTGGCAGGCCAGCGGACTCGAGGGCAAGCCGCATGGCTTCGACGCCGCGCCTGATCTCGGCCGGTTGGCTTCCGCCGTTGGTGTCGCACAGGACGACCCACGCCGCCCCCGCGCGGGCCGCGGTCAGGCATACCTCGAGCGCATATTCAGAATCACGGGCGTAGCCGTCAAAGAAGTGCTCCGCATCGAAGATCAGCTCGCGACCGAGACTCCTGCCGTAAGCCACCGACTCCTCGACCATGGCCAGGTTTTCGTTATTGGTGGTTTGCAGGACGGTGCTCACCTGCCAGGAATCGCTCTTGCCGACCAGCGTCCAGACCGGCGCGGCGCTGCGGGTGAGAGCCCCCAGGTTGGCGTCATCCTCGCAGCGGCCGTTGGCGCGGCGGGTCGCACCGAACGCCGCAAGCCTTGCTTGCTCGAGCGGGTGCTTCTCGAGGCTCGCGAAAAGCTCCTCATCCTTGGGGTTGGAGCCGGGGAAGCCGCCTTCCACGTAATCGAAACCAAGGTCATCGAGAGCGCGCGCGATGCGGAGCTTGTCGGAGGCTGAAAAAGACACGGCCGGACCCTGCGCCCCATCTCGCAGCGTCGTGTCGTAGACGACGATCCGCCGGTTCACAGACATAAAAAAACCTCCCGACCTTGTGGCCGGGAGGTCCAACGACTCAAGCGACGCGCCTTAAGTCGGGGGACCTCCCCGGATAATCTCGATCTCGACCGCAATGTCAAGCCAGTTGTGCATTGTTGGGTCAAGGCTAGAGCATCGGGGCCATGGTTCGTATGGCTTCAGGCGCCAAATCTCCGAACTCCGGTTAGTGGGAGGCCGACACCTCTTGAGTTCGCACCCTGACCTCCATCCTGCCGGAGGCGGAGCCGACGTAGATGCCGCGAGTTGGAGCGGCGTCGCTGTAGTCGCGACCGACGGCGAGCCTGACGTGGTGGTCGGTCGTCCGGACGGGGTGCGTCGCGTCGTACCCGACCCACCCTTTTCGCGGCACCCAGGCTTCTGCCCAGGCATGCGAGGCAGGGGCTACCGTCCTTGCGGCGCCTCCGGTCGCGCGCCCCGAGTGAATGTAGCCGCTGACGTACCGTGCGGGCACGCCCATCGCGCGTGCGACGGCGATGAACAGGTGGGCGAAGTCCTGGCATACGCCCGCGCGCAGCGCGAGCACCTCGTCGACCGAGCTGTAAACATTGGTGACCGCCCGGTCGTAGGCGAAGTCGCGGCTGACCGCACGCGTCAGCTCGTCGAGCGCCAGCTCGACCGAGGCGCCTGAGCCTGGGTCGGCGATCTTGTGCCGGCTCGCCAGCTCGCGAATGCCGAGGACGTCTTTGACCGGCGCGCGATAGCGCAGGAAGTCGTACACCAGCTCCTCGCCCTGGTTCCGCTCGAGCTCGAGTCCGGTCTCGACGACAGACCTGCTCGTAACGCTCAGCTTCGTGTGCGGGCGGACGAGGTTGAAGTAGTGCACGTTGTTTCCGTAGCCGTCGCGATAGGTGCGAGGCTTGATCCCCGAGCTGACGTCCAGGTCGAACTCCAGGCAGCGCTGCCCGTTGCCGTCCATAGGCCGAAGTCGAACCTCCATCACGGTCTCGGCGATCGGACCGGAGTAGCGGTATCGCGTGTTGTGGACGATCTCGAGCTTCATTGCTGCTGCTGCTGCGGCATGGCTCGGCCCTCGTCGCCGATCACGTTCGCGGGCACCTTGCTCGGGTGGAAGTAGGTCTCGCGCATCGCCAGCTCCAGCTGCCGCAGCATGCCTCTGGTCTCGGTTTCGAACTCGCGCGGGTTCTCGGCGACGATCTGAGCGGTCGTCTCCAGGAACATTCCGTGCAGCCGCGACAGAAGGCGTCTTGGTTTTGAGCGGTGGCCTGCGCCGTCGATCCTGGTCACCGAGTCGCGCGCAACCTGAGCGGAGAAGATGGCTGAGCGCGGCAGGGTCGGGTCGAGGAGCAGGCACTCGATCACGCGCTCAGGCGTCACCCCGCCTGAGTACTGCGCCTGATACGACTCGAATGCAAAGCACGACTTCAGCACCGCAGACCACTCGAGCGCATCCTCCGGCGCGTCGGCGAGCTCCGCCGACTTGCGGGTCACGATGGCCGTAACGTTGGCGGTCCGCTCGAGGAACTTGCCGAGGCGGACGAAATCCCGCGCCTCGCCGAGCTGCATGGTGTCCATCAGCAGCCCGTCGAC
>DATHDR010000311.1:0-8126 GCA_035318965.1 Verrucomicrobiia bacterium
CAGTTCAATCACGTCTCTCTTGAGACGTCGCCTAGGCAATCGCGTAAGCGACTTCGACCGTGACAGTCACATTCAGCTCACCGACCGGAACCTGGGTCGAAACGGAATCGGCGGCCCGCGCCTCATATCCCGGCAGGGGATTGGCCGAAAAAGTGACCGCGCTCACGCGGATCAACTGTCCGAGTTTGACGCCGGCTGCGCCGGCCATCGCCTGGGCCCGCGATCGCGCGTCGGCGATGGCGAGGGTCCTGGCCTCAGCTTGAGCTGCCTTTGGGTCCGCCAGGCCAAAGCTGACGCCGATTTGGGTCGCGCCGCCGGCCTGGACCAAACTATCCAGCGTCTTGCCGACAGTGTCGACGTTGTGCCATTTGAGCTGGAGCTGCTCGGACGCGCGATAGCCGGTGATGGTCTGAGCAGATGAGTAGACCGGACCGACGTAGTAGCCCGAAGTGTTGATGTCCTTGTCGGCGATACCCAAACCTTTCGCGCGTGCGATGAGCTTGTCCGCCTTGCCGGCGAGGTCGCTCTGCGCGCCGGACGCGGTGGACTGCTGCGACTCGACTCCGACGAACACATACGCGAGGTCGGGCCTTCTCGAAACCGTGGCGTCACCGGAGCCGATCACACCAGCGTCCATGGTCGAGCTCGACGCAGGAACCGCGGCGCGTGTGCTGAGCAGAATCGGTTGACGCACTGACGCCACCACAACAAGGGCGACGACTAGCGACCAGCCGGTGGATACGGCGATTGAGATGAGTATCAAGCGAAGCGAGTGGGACATTTTAGAAACCTCCATGGGACGCCAACGCTGCGCTTCGCAGGGAGGTAACACATACTCGCGGCGTGAGAGCAAATTGGGCCATCGCGAATGTCCTTTCCGGGATGCGCCTGTTGCTGATCCCCGTGATCTGGTTCGCCGCGCTGCTCGGAAACGGCCGGCTGGTTGGTGTGGGCTTGCTGCTTGCTGGCGCGACTGACTTTCTCGACGGCTACATGGCACGCCGCCTGGGGCAGGAGTCAAGAACCGGAGCGCGGCTTGACTCGCTTGCCGACAACCTGCTCCTGGTGTCGGCGATGGCCTGGATCCAGCTGCTGCATCCGGAGATCCTTCGCGAGAACACGGCGCTGGTCGCGACCACCGTCGGCTTCTATCTCGCGTCACTATCGGTGGGCCTCCTCAAGTTCCATCAGCTGGGCAACCTTCACCTCTTCTCGTCGAAGGTGGCCGGAGGTGCGCTTTATGCGTTCGCAGTCATCACGCTGCTGACGGGGGCTTATGAGCCGATGCTGCTCTGGCTGGCGGCAGCCACCTTCATGTTGTCGTCGGCTGAGACGCTGGCCGCCCAGCTCGCGTTCTCAGCCTTAGACGAAGACATGGGCTCAATCGTCCTTGCTCTGAGGAGACGAGCGGACAGCAGGACCATCCACCCCATGGGCAGCACAAGGAAGCAGCGCTCCCAGGCTCCCCAATCGGCGAACGTTGTCGGCAGCAGCGCAAGTCCCACGACAAGCACTCCAAGCTCCGCTGCACCAACGGCGAACGAAATTCGTCCGTAAACGCCCGAACCTCTTCGCCCTCGGAGCGATGACGCGAAGGCGAACGGCGCTCCAGCCAGCGCGACCATGGCGACGGTAGTTGCAAGTCGGTGTTCGGTGGTCGCCCTGACTGACTCCGGGTCCAGCCGGATGGCCGCCGCAGCCAGCAGGCCCAAGCCGGCGATCGCCAGTAGGGCTCGGCCCCCGCGCGACCCAGGTCCCATCGCAACTGCGAGCGCGAGCAGCACCACTCCGACCGCGCAGATCGCGAGCTCCACGATGGCGGCCGCCGGGAGGCCGGGCTCGGCCAGCCGGCTGATGGTGCGAGCGAACGGGTCGTAGCCCGGAGTCATCCACCCGCCGGTCAGGACGGCACACGCGGCCACCGGCGGCGCAACCACGCCGAATCCGCCGACCGCACGCGTGAATTTCATCCGCTGTCCAAATGCGTCGTCGAACTCCCAGGCGAATCTAAGCCTTTTTTGAGAGGGAAGACAGACCATTAGTCCATTCCCGGTGATCGCGACGTTCTGATGGAGGTTGACGTCAGGTTGAAGACGAAGTTGTTCGCAGTGGCGCCGGTCGCCGCTGCCGTTCTGTTGATGATCAGCTCCAGCGCTGCCCTGGCTGCAGGCCCGGATCTCGATCTGCACAGCCGTATTGGGCGAGCCGGCTTTTTTCCGTTCGGCCTGATCGGCGGCCTGGGCGGATTGCTGCTCCTGGCTGGCTTCATTTTGCTGATCGTGTGGTTGATCAGGGCGCTGTCCGGGTCCAGCTCGTGGCGGCGGGGATTTACCGCGAGCCCCGTTCCTACGCCTCAGTCTCCGCTCGACATCCTTTCGCGCCGTTTTGCGGCCGGGGAGATCACCGCCGAGGAGTTCCAGAGCGCGCGAGACGTGCTCAGAGAAGTCCCCAAGCCTTGAGGCAGCGCACCCTCGGCCTCATCGCAGGAGCACTTCTTGTCTGCGGCGCCGCTGTGGACGCGGGCGCGGCCATCGTCGCCTCTCGAACGGCAGCGACGTCATCGGCGTCCGGACACAAGCCCCTCAACCACCGGCCGCCGGTGAGCCGCCCTCGGATCCTGCCGCCGGGTGATGGGCCGGGTGCTCGCCCGCGGCCGATCGAGAGGCAGTGACCCCGAGATAAGCAGGGTCCCGCCGGGCGGCACGTCGGTGTTACGGTGAGCGGCCGATGTTCCGCTCGAGGTCCCGGTTTGCGATCCGAACGGCAACCGTCATTACCGAGCCCTGGCCGGGTGTGGCGAAAATGCCCCGAGTCGGCACTCTTTGAGGAGTCCAGTAAGGTCCTTCTTCTCTTCGAGCTGCCGGTAGCCGCGCGCCAACGCTGGGGCGCAGACTTTCCTTTGTTCCCGACCATCGACCGGCACGCGAGGAGAAAGGCGAATGTTCATGAGCATCAGGCGGTATCGGGTCGGTCACGGCAAGCTCGACGAGGTCGTAAATCTGGTCGATGAAGGGTGGACCGACCAGTTGCGCAAGGAGCCGGGGTTTCTCAGCTATCACGTGGTCGCGACCGAGCCGAATGAGCTGGTCTCTATGACCGCATGCATTGACGAGGACACGCTGCAGCGCGTTGTCCAGAAGAGTGGCGAGTGGGTGGGAACGCACCTGATGGGCGTCGATGTTTCCCTCGTCGATTCGCGCCAGGGAAAAGTCGTATCGCATCTCGGCTGAGGCGTTGACAAGGAGTCCCACATGGCGACAAAGAACTCCGTCATCCGTCGAATCGTGGTCGGCGTGGAAGGCTCAGAGTCTTCAACAGCCGCCCTGAAGTGGACCGCGCGACTGGCAAAGACATTGGGCTCGCAGGTCATCGCCGTCTACGCGGTCGACGTCCCTGCCTACTATCCCGAGCCGTACGGCCTTCCGGTTCAGTTCGACACGGAGTGGCGCGCAGCCATCGAGTCAGAGTTCGAAAACAAGTGGTGCAAGCCGCTGAAGGCGGCGGGTGTGAAATATCGCGCCGTGATCGAGGATGGGCGCGCCGCGTCTGTGATCACTGATGTGGCCGACCGCGAGAACGCCGACATTGTCGTCGTCGGCCGGCGTGGCAGAAGCGGCGTAGCCGAGCTGCTGCTCGGAAGCACGAGCCACGAGCTGGTCCTCCACTCAAGGCGGCCCGTCCTGGTGATCTCGGCCAAAAGCGCCGCGTGAACTCGCGCGTCCGACCTGATGAAGCCGTCGGCCGGCTCCTGGAGGCATGGCGCGGCGAGGTCGAGGCGCAGGCGGTTTATACGATCCTCGCCCAGCGGATGCGTGACCCGCGCCGGGCGCAGGTCATCCGCGAGATCGCCGATGGCGAGGCTCGCCATCGCGAAAGGATCGAAAAACGATTGAGGGAGCTGGGCCAGCCGATCCCTGATCCATCAGCTGTCCGCATCTCGCCCTGGCTGCGTTTGCAAGCCCGATTTGCCCCGGTGATGCGAATGCTGGCCCATATGGAGTCAAACGAGCAGGTCGAGATCACCGACCGCTACAAGCGATCGACAGGCGACCCAGAAACGGACGCGGTGCTCGCCTCCATCCGAGTCGAGGAGCAGGGCCACTCGAGGACCCTCGACGCCATCCAGGCCGCGCACGGAGGCGACGAACCAATCGCCTCAGGCGCCGAAGGCAAGCTGAACCGGATCCTCGGCCGCGAGACCTGGCACCGCACCGGATCGGGTTGGATCTCGGGCGCGATCTACGGCGCCAACGATGGTCTCGCGGCCGTGTTCGGCATCGTCGCCGGCGTCTCGGGCGCGACCGGAGGATCGAGCTTCGTGCTGACGGCAGGCCTGTCCGGCGCTGTCGCCTCGGCACTTTCGATGGCCACCGGCGCCTTCCTTGCCTCCCGATCTGAGGCGGAGGTCGTCGCGGCCAACGTTGCTCAGGAACGGCGGGAGATCGAGGAGCACCCTGAGGAGGAGAAGCAGGAGCTGTCGCTCTTCTATCAGCTGAAGGGGCTGGACGCGGCCTTCGCCGACCAGCTCGCCGAGAAGCTGTCTGAAAATCCTGACGCGATGCTGAGGGTCCTCGCGACAGAGGAGCTCGGTGGTATCGAGGCGGGCGGCAATCCTGTTCAGTCCGCCATCGCGGCCGGGGTGAGCACGTTCATTGGCGCGATGGTGCCGGTGATCCCTTTCTTCTTCCTGCGCGGCACGACGGCCGTGCTGGTAGCGGCGATTGTCTCGCTGATCGCGCACTTCCTGGTCGGCGCCGCGAAGTCCCTATTCACGCTGCGCACCTGGTGGTCGGCAGGCCTCGAGATGACCCTGGCGGGCATCATCGTTGGCGGCGCGACTTACGCGCTTGGGCTGGTGCTCAAGGTTTCGGGGGCCTAAGCCAAGGCGCTTAACTCGGCCGCGACAGGGATCACCTCGCGTCCCATGATCTCTAGCGGTGTGATTTGGTCCACGCCAACCACCCAACCGAATACCGACTGGATGCCCATGCCCGCCAGCCAGCGAAGCTTGTCAATTAGTTCCCCGACCTTCGACCCGTTCACGCCGACATCGAACCCGAAGGGCACTGTTTTCTCGATCGCGTCATAGTCGCGGCCCGATTCACGGCAAAGACGGCGCAACAACTCGAGCTGACGTGGGATTTCGGGTGAGGGGCGCAGATTGCAGGCGTCGGCGAAGCGGGCGACCAGGGGCAGGGTGCGGCGTTCGCCGCTGCCGGCAATCAGGATCGGCGGATGCGGGCGGCTGAGGCTCTGGGGCACGTTCAAGGGTTGCTCGATTCGTACATGCGCCCCAATGAACGGCTGTCCGCCACTCTCGCCCTCCCACATGCGAAGGCACGCCTGGACGGTCTCTTCGAGCAGATCGAACCGCTCGCCCAGGGAGGGAAACGGCAGCCCGAGACCTTGCGCCTCTTCGGAGTAGTCGCCTGCCCCGATGCCAAGCATTGCCCGGCCTCCGGAGAGCACATCGAGGGTCGTCACCATTTTGGCGAGCAGACCGGCATGCCGGTATGACACGGCAGTGGCCAGAGCGAGGAGGCGTACGCGCCGTGTGTGCGCGGCAATGAAGCCGAGCGTCGTGTATGCCTCGATCTGGCTTGCTTCCGGTCCGCCCATCGCCGGGTGCTGCCAGAGGTGATCGGACACGTCGATCGTTTCGAAGCCCGCTGATTCGGCCACTTCGACGACCTCGGCCAGCTTTGAACCGAGTCCATCGGCTCCGCCCGCCCAGCTTGTCGCAGGGATGTGAAGGCCTAACTTCATGGTGTTCTTCTCCAAAAGCTAGGACATCCCGATGAATTCAAAGAGAATTTGGCGTGAAGACGATGATCGACCCCGAGGAGGTCTACCGGCGCACCACGCCAATGTCTCGGGCGCTGCACGAGCGCGCGGTCAAGGTCATGCCCGGCGGCACGACGCGCACGACGACGTACTTCGATCCCTACCCGCTCTATATCGAGCGTGGAGAGGGCTGCCGGATCTGGGACGCGGACGGCGCCGAGCGGATCGACCTGCTGGGCAACTACAGCGCGATGATCCTCGGGCACGCTCATCCGAAAGTGGTCGAGGCGATCAACAAACAAGCAGCACGCGGGACGGCTTTCGCAGCGGCCAACCCGATCGAGGTGGAGCTCGCGACCCTTCTATGCGAGCGCGTCCCGAGCCTCGAGCTGGTGCGCTTCTGCAAGTCGGGGACGGAGGCAACCATGTTCGCGATGCGGTTGGCTCGGACCTTCACCGGGCGGCCGAAAATCGCGCGGATCGAGGGTGGTTACCACGGCACGCACGACTTCGCCGAGGTCAGCACCCACCCGTCCCCAGCCGAGGCCGGACCAGCCGACCGGCCAATCGCCAGGCCCGATTCGATTGGGACGCCGCAATGGGTGCTGGATGGCAGCGTGATCCTGCCCTTCAACAACCCCGAGGCAGCCGAGCGGATCCTTCGCGAGGAAGGCGACCAGGTGGCGGCAGTGATCCTCGAGCCGATCATCGGCGCGGGCGGCGTGATTGCCGCGACGGCCGACTTCCTCGAGCGCCTGCGGATGGTCACCAGAGACCTGGGGATGCTTCTCATCTTTGATGAGGTGATCTCGCTGAGAGTCGCGCCCGGCGGAGCCCAACAGCTCTACGGCGTGACTCCAGACCTGACGACGATGGGAAAGATCATCGGCGGCGGCCTGCCGGTGGCTGCGTTTGGTGGTCGTGCCGATGTGATGGAGCTGCTGGACCCGCGACGCGAGCCCAACCTTCCTCAAGGCGGCACGTACAACGGCAACCCGCTCGGGATGGCAGCCGGCGTGGCCGCTTTGAAGGAGCTGACGCCCGATGTCTACGAGGAGCTGAACCGAAAGGGCGCTCGGGTGAAGGACCAGCTGACCGAGGTGTTCGCCTCGCATGGAATGCCGGCTCAGGTGAATGGCGTCGGATCGCTGCTTGCGATCCACTTCACGGACATCCCGGTCACGGACTATCGGACCAAAGCCACCTCGAACGAGAAGATCACTCACGACTTTTTTCTCGCGCTGGTCAACCACGGCGTACTGATGGCTCCGCGCGCCATGGGCGCGCTGTCGACGCCGATGGGCGAGCACGACATCCAGGAGTTCGTCGACGCCGTGGACGCGGTCATCGCGGAACAGCTCCCGCGATGGCGATCCACTGGTTTCCGGCCTTAGCCCCCGCGTACCAGCTCGAGCACCAATACCCTTGCGCTTCCAGAACCGGCCCGGACAGTGGCTTGGTCCCCGGCGGCGACCGTCACTCCGGACTCAGCAGACAAGTCGGTAGTTCGCCCACCAGCCGTGACCGAGGCCTGTCCATCGAGGACGACGATCGCCGCAGGCCCGTTGAATTGAACCGACTCGCCTGGACCAATGGCGCGATGCGTGAGGCGCTCCAGGTATGGGCTACTCCCGAGACCGCTAAAGTCCTGCGACTCGAATGTGCGGTGAGCAGCCGGAACAGGCATCCCGGCGCCATGCATGGCGGCCGGGCGGACCCCGACGAAGTACCAGTGATTCATCAATGGATCCACAGTCGCGACGGTGCCGCCAACGAGCAGAGCTGCAATCAATAGGAGGGCGGGCCCGCGCCCGCGGCTCGCCACAAGCCACACGGTCAGGCCGAGCAAGCCTAGGGCCAGGCCGATCGCGAGAGGTACCGCCGCGCGGTTTTCGTGGTCGTGGCCCACGTTGAACAACGTGAAGACTGCGTCACCAGGACCCACATCGATGACCCCCGTGCCCTTGACTGCCATCGTGGCGGTTCCGGAAACGTCGAGAACAAAGCCCCCGATGTGTTTGTGCGGCCCCAACACCGCTCCCGCCGGCTGGGGAAGCTCGAGCACGCTGATGAATGCGGCGGCTGGGAGCGATGGCACCACGCCTTCGACCACAGTGTTCGAGTTGGTCCGCGCCACAAGCGCCGGCGCTGCGAGCGCGATGGCAGCGGCCAGGGCCGCAGCGCCGGCTGCAACACCGAAGACCTTCGGAGTCACCTGGAGGTTTCTGCCGCCGGCTAGGACGGCGCCGTAGAGCAGCCACCCAATCAGCGCTTCAGCCGCCGCCCCAGGGCCGAGATTCAGCATGAAAAAGTTCGCATGCATCTCGAGGGGGTCTCCCACG
>DATHDR010000312.1:0-6425 GCA_035318965.1 Verrucomicrobiia bacterium
TCGCTTGCCGGGCACGTACTGCCCGGTCCATGACTTGGCGATCACGCCGTCGAGCCCCGCGCCTTCGAATCGCTGGAACCAGCTCTCTGCGGTCTTGTGGTCGCGGGTGTATGGCGTCAGGAAGATCGGCTGCTTGACGCCCTTGAGCAGCTTCTCGAGATGCCTGCGCCGCTCTCCCAGGGGCTCCTTGCGGAGGTCCGTTCCACCCTCGGCAAGGGTGTCGAACGCGATGAACCACGCTGGGGTGGCTTCGCTGAGCATCCGGACGCGGGAGTCCGCGGGGTGGATCCGCTGCTGCAGGGCGCCGAAGTCGAGGCCGTCCTTGGCCGCCACCACGATCTCACCGTCCAGGACCAGCTGCTTCTCGCGCAGCCCGCGGAAGCCGGGCAGCAGCTCGGGAAAGTAGCGTGTCATCGGCCGGGCGCCGCGGCTGATCAGCGCGACGTCGTCGCCGTCCCGGAACACGAGGGTGCGGAATCCGTCCCACTTGGGCTCGTACTCCCAGCTGTCCCCCTTTGGGATGCCGGCCTCGGATGGGGCCGAAAGCATCGGCTCCATGTCCTGCGGAATGGGCAGTTTCAAGCCATTTATCCCCAGATGTCTATATCTTGTGGACAGCCGGACCCTGTGCTACCATATCGACGGCCGGTGAGCCGGCCCACTAAATTCGACTCCACGCCCCCACCCCAGCCTGGGAAGCTCGCGCAAGCGGGCTTCCCGCTTTTTAATAGCTGCTCGCGCAAGCGGGCTTCGCTTTTTATAGCGCTCGCGTAAGCGGGCTTCGCTTTTATGAGTGGAATCGCTTCAGCAGGTCGGCGACCGTGACGCTCCCGTAGTCCTTTCCGAGCACGGCCTGTGCGGTCGTCCACACGGCGCGCGCCCGCACCGGGCCCTTGGCGGCGAGGTCTCCGAGCCGCAGGGCGTCGTAGACCTGGATGTCAGGCACCTGGCGCAGCTGATCAGCTAACCACTTCGCCCACTGGGCGGTGCTGCCCTCGGAAGGGGACGCGGCCGCTTCCCCGGGCCTGGTCTGCTCGACCGTCCCCCAAGCAGCGGCCGCCGTTTTCGCGGCCGAGGCAGGTGCTGCGGTCGGGTGCACAGCGCCGGAGGCCGTGAGCTTGGACGCGACCGACGACGCCCTGGCGTCCGCTGCGGCTGCGACCTTCTCGGCAGCGGCGGCTGCTTTCTCGGCGTCTTCTGCGGCCCTGGCCTCGGCCTCTTTAGCCTTCTCCGCTGCCTCAGCTCTCGCCGCCTTGAGTGTCGACAGCCCTTCGCCGGCGATCTCGCTGATCCGGTCTGCTGCGCTTCCAGAGTCGCTGCTGCCCTCGCCATCGCCGGTGCGGAGCCGCTCGCCGAACCCGCGCCCGAGCGCGCCGCCGATCAGGTTCGGCACGTCGAGGCCGGTCAGGCCCTTGATCGCGGTGGTCGATTCCACCATCGCGCGCGTCGCGTTCTTCACTATGTCCGAAGCGCCGTCCGCGCTCAACACCGTCAGCGAATCGATGTGGCCCATCGGTTCGGCGGCAGCTCGAACGATGTCCGGCAGCGCAGCCAGCACGGTCTGGATGATGGCGGCCTCGTTGAACTGCTTGTAAGCGTCGGCGCGCATCGCGAGCGCCTTGGCCTCTGCTTCACCTTTGGTGAGCACGATCTGCGCCTCTGCCCCACCTTCGAGCCGAGTCGTCTCGGCGTCGGCCTCGGCAGATGCGATCCGCGCGCGCTTGTCACCTTCCGCGCGAGCGATCACCGCCTGCGCTTCGGCCGCGGCCGGCTTGACCGTGGACGAGAGCAGCTCTTTTTCCGTGCGATCCGCTTCCAGCTGGGCGAGCTCGGTTTGTTTGCGCACGACCTCTTGCTGCGCCTGGGCTTGCGCCAGCGGTCCGGCCTGGTCGGCGCGCGCCTGGGCGGCGGCGACCTGCGTCTTGGTCTCAGCCTCTCGAAGCGCGACATCTCGGCCGGCGTTGATCTTGATCTGCATCGACTCGGCTTCTCGGACTGCGGCCTCCTGGTCCGTGGTCGCTTTGACCATGCGCGCGTCACGCGTGACGGTGGAGACGCTCTGCTGGCCGAGCAGCTCGATGTAGTTCGACTCATCCGAAAAGCTCTGGATGGTGAAGGCGTCGATCTGCAGACCACTGGTCGCGAGGTCGCCCTTGGCCGCGTCCTGCACCTGCTGCAAGAGCTTCTGGCGGTCGCGGATGAGCTCCTCGATGGTCAGCGTGCCCACAATCGAACGCAGAGAACCCTCGAGCACGTTCTTGACGATGGAGTCCACCTGCTCCGGCTTGGCGTCGAGGAAGCGCTCAGCGGCGTTGCGCAGAGATTCCACGTCGCGACCGATCTTGAACGTCGCGACGCCCTGGACCTGGACTTTGATGCCCTGGCTGGTCACAGCGTCACTCAGCTGCACGTTGATCTGGCGGGCGGTGAGCTTCAGCCGGCCGACGCGGTTGATCAGCGGCATGACGATCGTGCCGCCGCCCACGACGACCTTGACTCCCTTGTCGCCTGAGGTCGAGACGCTCTGCCCGCGCTCGTCGCGCACCTTGGCGCCACGCGACCCGGCGACGATGATCGCTTCGTTGGCGCCGGCCACCTTGTAGCGGCTGGCGACGAACGCGAGGATCAGGATGAGGATGACCACCCCGGCGACGGCGAGAAATGGCGAAGTGGTGACGAAATCAGGCATCGGACCGTGCTCCTTCGGTTACAGGGTTGGGGGCGACGACGAGATTGCCGCCGGCGACGGATATCACCTTGACCACCTTTCCGGCCGGTATCTCGGAATCGGCCGTGGCGGTCATGTTGTGCGATGCGCCGGCGAAGCTGATGAGAACGGTGCCGAAGTGGTTGGCGGGAATGCCAACCGAAACGCGTCCAGTCGATCCGACCATGTCCTGGAGGCTCAAGGAATCAGTCGACTCGGCTTGCTTGAGGACTTTGAACGCACCGAATGTGAGGCCTGCACCGAACAGGCCGGCCACCGTGCCGACAAGAGTGGCGGCGCCCGCCCCGAGGCCAAGGCTGTGAAGGCCGAAGAGCCCGCCCACCCCGAACATGGCGACGAAACCGAGCAAGATCGGCGTGGGCGACACGCCCGCGACGTCAAAGCCGAGGTGGAGCGCACCGAGCAGGCCGCCGAAGATGTCGTCGACGATCAAAGTCAAGAGCAAGAGGCCGCCCCCGATCAGGAGGCAGACGCCGAATACGAGATCAGGTGCGCTCATGCCCAACCACTCGGTCAACAGATCTTAGGACGCGCCGCGCCCGCGCGTTGAAGTTACTTAATGCAGGAAAGCAGCGCCTGGACGAGGGCGTTCGGCCGGGGGTCGACGCGGGCCGACGGCAGCATCTGGTTCATGACGTAGGCGAACGAGAATCCGCGCTCCCTGTGAGCGAAAGCCACCGCGCCGCCCATCCCGTAGTGGCCGAAGGAGCCCTCGCCGGCCATGGGCCGGAACGGGAACGGGAGCTGGAAGCCGGTTCCAAAGTGTGTCTCGTAGCCCATGACGAGGTCCTCGCCATGGGACTGAGTCTTGGTGGCATTTCTCAGCGTTTCCGGGTCGAGGAGACGGACGCCGTCCAGCGGCCCGATCGCGGCGGCGTAGATGCGCGACAGGCCGCGGGCGGTGCCAATGCCGTTGCCGGCCGGCACCTCCGCCACACGGAACGGAAGCTCGTTGTAAGCGGTCGGCGGTATCGCGGGGTTGACGAAGGAGCGGTGGGCCAGGGAGCTGGGATCGGCGATGCGGGCCGCCAGCGCGTCGGGCGGCGTGCCGGGCGCCGGCGGAGGCGTCGGGAGGATCGGTGCGACGCGGGGGTTTTGAGCTTCGGGCAGGCCGATCCAGAACTCGGCCTGGAGCGGCTTGGCAATCCGTTCGGCGACGAACCGACCCACCGACACGCCGGCCACACGTCGGATCACCTCGCCGGCCAGCCAGCCATACGTAAAGGTGTGGTAGCCGTGGGCCGTCCCGGGCTCCCAGAGGGGCTGCTGGGCCTCGAGGGCGTGTACGACGGGGTCCCAGGCCAGGACGTCGTCGAGGCCGAGGGGGCGGTCGATCGCCGCCAGGCCGGCCCGGTGGCTGAAGAGCCACCGCACGGGGATCTTGGCCTTGCCCTGGGCCGCGAACTCTGGCCAGTACTGGGCGACCGGGGCGTCGAAGTCGAGCTTGCCCTCCTGGGCGAGCATGTGGGCGGCGAGGGCGACGACGCCCTTGGTCGTCGACCAGACCATCTGA
This sequence comes from Verrucomicrobiia bacterium, assembly GCA_035318965.1. Taxonomy (GTDB): domain Bacteria; phylum Chloroflexota; class Dormibacteria; order Dormibacterales; family Dormibacteraceae; genus Palsa-870. Next base: position 4,242 of record DATHDR010000312.1, read on the forward strand.
AGGGTGTCGCCCGTGTAGGCCTCGCTGCCGCCTGGCGTTGTGGTCCCGCCCCACAGGTCGACGACTCGCTTGCCGTGCAGGTGGACGCAGCAGGCGGCCCCGACCTCGCCGTGGCGTTCGAAGTTGGCGGCGAAGGCCTCCTGGACTGGTTCGAAGCCTGTCTCGACGGAACCCCCGACCTTGGCCTGGATCATGCCGACAAAAAGCGTACTACCGACTTGCGTATCGAGCCGTGTAAGCTCGGGTTGGGATTCAGCGCCTGGCTTGCGCCTGGTGAGTTCCGGAGGATCGAGATGTATGCGCTGACGATGCGATTCACGCTCCCGGAAGCGACGGACTGGTCGAAGATTCCGGCGCTGATGGAGGATCGTGCTCGCACCATCTACAAAGACATGCCCGGCCTGATCTCAAAGGCTTTTGTGTACGACCCGGCCACGCGGGAGTACGGCGGAAACTCCGTATGGGATAGTCGCGAGGCCATCGATGACTTCCTCGCTTCCCCGATCGTGGCGCAAGCGCGCGAGAAATTCGGTGAGCCGACCTACTCCGTGCACCGCATCGCGGCATACCTGGACCACGGCCAGGTGATCACCCCGGCACTAAGCGAAGTCAAAGGAGGCTGAGTCAAATGTTTGGAACCGTCGCCCGATATCGCGTCAAGCCAGGCCATGTGGACCAGTTCATGAAAGAGATGGGGACTTTTGAGGGTGATCCGCCGGAGGGTTGGGTGTATCACACCGTCTTCAGCAGCACCAAGGATCCAAACGAGCTCTGGATGAGTGTCGTGTTCGAAAGCGAAGCCGCTTACAAGAAAAGCGCGGACAGCCCTGAGATGGACCGTGAGTACCGAAAGATGCTCGAGCACCTCGAGGGCGAGCCGGAGTGGCACGACGGAAACGTCATCCACGAAGCGATGAGGGAACAGCCGGCCAAGAAGTAGGGGACGCCCAAAACCGTCAGCCGACTTGAGCCTTGGGCTGCTGGAGCACCAGCCGATAACCTTTGCCTTTCTCGTTGGCCAGCTCGCATGCGCCCCTGAACGGCAAGAGCTTTTGCCGGAGGCGGGTTATGTACGTCCGGAACTGCTCGATCGACGCGTCGGGGCCCCACGCCGGCTGAGCCACGTCCTCGGCGGCGAAGAATTGATTCGGATTGGTGAGGAAGAATGCGAGCAGCTGCCACTCGCGCTTCGTCAAGGAGGCCGTGGCCTCGGCGCTCTTGACTGTTCGCTGCGTGGCGTCAAAGACGAGGCCTCCCAATTCGATCTTGGTTGCGATCGAGACAACAGAAGCAACGTCAGGCCCGCGCAGCTCCGACTTGATAGCCCCGATCAGCGCATCCGGGACGAAAGGTTTTGGCAGAACCTGGCTCGCGCCCGCCTCATATGTTTCCAGCGTTGCTCCGGCATCATCGGACGACTCGTCGAGCAAGATGAAAGGGGACAGAGCCGCAGCCCTCATCTCGCCCAGCTCTTTGGGGGTAACGCGTGATTCGGCGCTCATGCCGAGGATGACCAGGTCGAACCTGGTCGACCTCTCGAGCTGACGCCTGGCGGCATCGAACTCGGCCACGCTCTCGAACTCCCCTCCGGCAAGCTCGACCACATGCGAGATGACGGAGCGGTAGCCCGCATTGGCGTCGACGACCAGGATTCGGGGCAGCTTGGCTCGCTGCTGAGATCTAAACCGAGACTTGGAATTTCCCATGGCCTCTCCCATGCCGGCTGCAGCCGGCGCTTAGTCTAGTTGCCCTCGCCGCTGGGGGCAGCTACTTGTCGCCACGGAACTCCAGCGAGTATCCGCGCCCCGGCTTGTTGAGCACATCGCACGGAATCTCCAGCGTCGCCAGGATCTTTCGTAGCCGCCGCACATAGTTGCGGACCTCCTCTGGGGAAAGTCCCGGCCCGCCCCAGGCTTCGTCGAGAATCTGGCTCACGCTGAAGTACCGATGCGGGTGGTCGAGCAGGAATTGGAGCAGCTGGAACTCTCGGCTCGTCAGCGCGGCCTCAGCACCCTTGTAGCGGATCAGCCGGCCTTCCGGATCCAGCAGGAGGCCGTGGAGGTCCCACAGTCGTAGGTACCAGAGGTCGAGCCGCTTCTGGTAGCCGACCATCTGACCCTCGATGATCTTGATGTCTGCCTTCGCGGCGATCTGGGCGACGGGCGCCAACTTGCTTATGTCGCG
>DATHDR010000313.1:0-6158 GCA_035318965.1 Verrucomicrobiia bacterium
CGTTGTCTTCCCGTTGCCAGGCGCTCCGTAGATAAAGATCGACGAGCGGGAGTTGACCGCGGCGCGGACCGCTTCGGTCACTCCCGGCGCGAGCTCGATTCCGCTGAGCGCCAGGTTGACCTTGACCAGGTCGAGCGTGCCCGGCTTCGCCGCCTCGGCCAGCACCGCCTTGTACTCCGGCAGCGAGACCGGCGCCGGCCCGGCGTACCGGGTGCTCGAGTCCCCGATCTGGTCGCTGCGCGTGCGTCCCTGCCTTGTGATCGCGTAGGCCATTCGCTCCGGGAGCGGCCGGCCCAGCCACGGACCCTGCTCGGCCGCGAGGCCCAGCGCGTCGAGCAGGTTTGTCGTGGTCAGCGACTTCAAGCTCGGCTCGACGGCAGAGAACGGCAGGGCGAGCTGATCGGCCATCTCGAAGCCGGTGATCCGCGTCGTTGCCGACGCAAGGCGCAGGATCATCCCCTCGATCAGCGTCCGGTTGAGCTCGGGCGGTGGGGGAGGCTCGATCTCGTGGCTCGCGGAAGGGACAGTCGACGGCACCGGCTGCGGCTCGTCGACGTGCTCGAGGATCGCGCCGAACAGCTTCTTGCCGAAACGTGCGCGGTCAGCGTGGTCCGGCGGCTCGCCTTCGCGGCGGCGGCTGATCCAGTCCGGAACCTCTTTGAACACCACCGTGTTGCCGATCAAAAGCTGCACCGTGTCCGGCTCGTCTGTTGACACGCGGACGGCGATCCGGACCAGGTAACCCTGGCTCTTGAGCGCGGCCCAGCTGCGTTCCCACGCCACCTCGTTGCGCCCTGACCAGGTCTGGCGGACAGTGCGGTCGCGCGCGAGGGTCACATCCTTGCGGTTCTGATAGCGCCGCCGAACCAGCTCAGTCACGTCCTTGTCGATGTCCTCGGCGACAAGAGCGGCCAGAGGCAGGGCGCGGTCGTCGACGGCAGGCCGGTTCTTGATCTCGAAGATCGTGTTCGCCGTGGGCGCCAGGGCACGGATCACGCTTGCGTGGCGCGGGCAGAAAGGCGTCCGCTCGATGAACTGAATGTGCCTACGGCACCACCAGCTCTTGCATTCTCGTCCGGTCAGGTCCTTGTAAGCGCAAGCCCAACCGCGGCGCTCCTGGCAGTCGCTGTACGTGCAAACACCGGCGGGCTTGTGGCCGTCGGTCCGCGCCGGAAGCGGCTCGCGATGCTCGTGGTGATCAGCCTCTTCCTCGACTGTGATCTCGTTCGAGATTGCTTCAGCAGGCGCATGCGCCACGCCTGGCTTCGGCATGTAGTGGAACGCCCCGGAGAACTCCTCGCAGCTCTGGAAACGCTGGCTGCGTTCCTTGGCCGTAGCCTTCCAGATGATCTCCATGATCGGCGAGGGGATCGCCGTCGATGCGCGCGGCCTGTCGAACACCTGCGAGTGGAGCACAGCAGGCAGCGGACCGGTGAAAGGCGGTTCCCCGTGGAGCAGCTCGTAAAGGATCATGCCGAGCGAGTAGATGTCGGATGTGGCGTCGACCGCCTCGCCCTTCACCTGTTCGGGCGCCATGTAGGCGGGAGTGCCGACCATGCTCCCGGTCGCGGTCAGCCGGTGCTTGTCGTCGACGAGCTTGGAGATGCCGAAGTCGAGGATCTTCGTCTTCCCGCGGTTAGAGATCAGGATGTTGTCGGGCTTGAGGTCGCGATGAACGATCGAGTAGTCGTGCGCCACTCCGACAGCTGACAGGAGCTGCTGGATGAGGTCGACCGACACATCGACGCTGAAGCGCCCGTACTCGTCGAGCCACGACCGCATCGACCGGCCCTCGACCCACTCCATGACGATGAACAGCACAGGGCCGTCCTCGTCGAAGTCGTAGACGCGAACGATACCCGGGTGATTCAGGGCGGCGACGGTGGCCGCCTCTCGGTGGAAACGCTGACGGAAGTTCTGGTCGCTCGAATACTGCTCGGCCAGGACCTTGATCGCGACCGGGATCTCGAGCCGCGGATGTGTCGATCGATAGACGACACCCATCGCGCCGCGCCCGAGCTCGGCTTCGATTGGATAGCGGCCAAGTTGTGTGGTACTCACCCTCCGAACACCAGTCGGTCAGTATGCCGCACGGTATCTGGCCGGCTGCCCCCTAAGCGGGAGATGCTCAAGACGCCGGCGGGGGCGCGCCTGTCTAGTTGAAGACGCTCAGCGGCAGGTAGAAGGAGACCCCGAAGTTGGGTTGGTCGACGATCTGGCTGATCCTGAGGTCGCCGGTCAGGCTGCACAGGATGTAGGCGTCTTCGCGGCTTAGTCCGTGATCGGCCTGCAGCCAGGCGATGGTGTCTCGCACCGAATTGCGGGCGTTCTCCATCAGGTCTGGGCCCAGGGCGCAGACCGCGTGGTAGCCGCTCGCGTCGCTGCGCGGCTGCAGTGGCGCCGCGGGGGTGACGAAGTGGTAGCTCCAGGGGCGCAAGGACGCGCCCTTGACCACTCCAAACCGGAGTGAGAACGTCATCGGGCATTCGATCCCGGTAACGCAGACCTCGCCGTCTCCCTGCGCGCCGTGACAGTCGCCGGCCGAGAACAGCGCGCCAGGAACGAAGACGGGCAGGCGAAGCTTCGTCCCGGCGGTCAGATGGCGGGTGTCGATGTTGCCCGCGCCCTTGGTCGGTGGGAGGACTGCCTGCGGGCCTGGCTCGTCGGTAGCGATGCCCATCGTTCCGCAGAAAGGCGCCAGCGGGATGTGGATGTCGTGGCGGAACTCGGTCGAATTGCGATCGCCGAGGTCGAAGTAGCGGACGTAAGGCTCCGGGAAGTCAACCGCCAGCAGGCCCAGGCCGGGCAAGATCGCGGACCATCCCCACGACCCCGGCTTCAGCTCGAGGATCTCGATCTCGAGCGCGTCACCAGGCTCGGCCCCTTTCACGTAGACAGGGCCACCCAGCGGATACAGGCGGTCGAAGTTCAGTGACCCAAGCTTGGACGCCGGGTCGCCTTTCTTCAGCTGGCCGGCGGTCACCTCTTCTGTGTCGAAATGGACGATGTCACCCGGCTCGATCTCGACCGCGGGCGCGAGCGAGTTGTCCCACTTGAAATGGAAGGTGTCGCGGCCGATCGTGTGCTCGCGCGCTGCAGTTCTTGCCATCACTTCTTCACCCCTTCCTTGCTTGGGTCGGCCGCGTGTATCGGTTCGGCGCCTGTCCTCAGGCCCTTCTTGTCGAACTTGCCGACCGAGGTCTTGGGCACCTCGTCGATGAAGCGCACCTCATCGGGCAGCCACCACTTCGCCACCTTGTCCTTGAGGAACTCGATCACCTCCTCCTGCGTGACCTTGCCCTTGAACTCAGGCTTTGGCACGGCAAAGGCGACCGGGCGCTCGTCCCACTTGGGGTGAGCCAGGCCGATCACGGCGGCTTCCATGATCTTGGGGTGAGCCATGATCGCGTTCTCGAGCTCAACCGACGAGATCCACTCGCCGCCGGACTTGATCACGTCCTTGGTGCGATCGACGATCTGGATATAGCCCTCGGGTGTGATCTTGGCCACATCACCCGTGCGGAACCACCCGTCTTCAGTGAGCTTGCCAGGGTCGTAGCCGTTGTGATAGCCGCGTGCGATCCATGGCCCACGCACCTGGATCTCCCCGAAGGCAACGCCGTCCCAGGGCAGCTCCTCGCCGGTCGCCGGGTCGCTGATCCGGATTTCCACCCCGGGCACCACGGCTCCCTGGGTCAGGCGCGCGTCGAGCTCGTCCTCGGGCTTGGTCCCGGCGCGCGGCCTGCTGACGCTGCCGAGTGGAGACGTCTCGGTCATGCCCCACGCGTGCAGGATCGGCAGGCCTAACGCGTCCATCGACTCCATGAGCGCGCGGGGGACTGCGGAGCCGCCGCAGATGACGGTGTGGACCTTCGGCAGGCGCTTGCCGGTCTCCTTCAAGTAGTTGGCGGTGTTGAGCCAGATCGTCGGCACGCCGGCGAGGATCGTGGCCCCCTCCTCCTCGGCCAGCTCGACGACGGACTTGGCGTCACCCATGAAGCGATCTGGCAGCAGGACCTTGCAGCCGGCCATGCCGCAGGCGTAGGGGAGTCCCCAGCTGTTGGCGTGAAACATCGGAACGATCGGGAGAACGACCTCTTGCTCCCGCAGGGCGAGGTTGTCCGCCTGGAGAACGCCCATCGTGTGAATGAACTGAGAGCGGTGCGAGTAGACGACTCCCTTCGGGTTGCCGGTGGTGCCTGACGTGTAGCACATGGCCGCGGCCATCCGCTCGGACAGCTTCGGCCACGGGTACGCGTCGCTCTCCGCGTTCAGGAGGCCTTCATAGTCGAGCATCTCGCCGATGCCGTTCTCGCTGTGCGAAGCGGACGGCGTGTCGGTCATCAACACGATCTTCTGGACAGTTGGAATCTTTCCATGCAGTGGCTTGAGAAGGGGAAGCAGCGCCTGATCGACAAATAAAACCTTGTCTTCCGCGTCATTGATGATGAATTCAAGGTGCTGAGGAAACAGTCGGAGGTTCAGCGTGTGCAGGACCGCGCCCATGCAGGGCACGGCGTAGTAGAGCTCGAGGTGGCGGTGGTTGTTGAACGCGAGCGTCGCGACCCGATCACCTGGCTTGATGCCGAGACGCTTGAGCGCTCCGGCCAGCTTGTTGACCCTTGGCACCATCTCGCCATTGGTCATGCGGTGCACGCCCTGCTCGCGTTTAGTCACCACCTCTTTCTTCTGGTGCAAGCGCTCCACGCGCCAGAGCACATGCTGAAGAGAGAGCTCGTAATCCTGCATCAAGCCTTCCACGGGCGACACCTCCAGCTACCCAACCTCAAAAGAAGGTCATGAAAGGTCGATGGTAAGCCCGCCGGGCGTAGGATGCACACCCATGACTTTGCCGGGTCGAGCGGACCTGCACATGCATACGACCGCCAGCGACGGCTGGCCCACGCCTCACGAATTGGTAGATCATGCCGCCCGCCGCGCGAGGCTCGATGTCATCGCGGTCACAGACCACGACACCATCGAAGGCGCGCTGCGTGCTCGCGAGTACGCGGCGAAGCGCGCAAGATTTCATGTCATCGTCGGCGAGGAGGTGTCCAGCCGCGACGGGCACATCGTCGCCCTTTTCCTCGAACGCCGCGTGCGTCCAGGGATGTCTGCCGCCGCGACGGTCCACGCGATTCACGACCAGGGCGGGCTCGCGATCGCCGCGCATCCTTTCTGGCGCACACAGAAGCGCACGAGGACGGGCCCGGTCCATGGAGTGGGCTGGCTCGCCGCGGAACTTGACTTCGATGCGATCGAAGTCGAGAACGCGACACCGGGTTTCTATCTCTTCAACCAGCTTGCACGCCGGCTCAACCTCGGGCTCGGCGCGGCCGAGCTCGGGTGTTCCGACGCGCACATCCTCGACGCTGTCGGCCGGGCTTACACCGAGTTTCCCGGCAAGACACCGGAGTCGCTTCGCGAGGCCATCGAGACGGGCGTGACCGCAGCCCGGCGCCGCCGGTACCGCGCGGTCGGTCTCGTTCGTTATGCGGCGTGGGGATTGAACCACCAGCGCTACGCCGTCGGCTGAGCGCCCTACGATTGGGCCGCGCCCGCGTAGCTCAATCAGCCTGGTGAAAACTGCGTTTTCACCAGGGGGGCTCCTAACGACGATCAGGAGGCGCCTTGGAAGGGCACGATTGGGTGACGGCCGGGATGAACCCGGCCTATGAGCAATGCCCGTCTTCCATAACATGAGTGGGCTTCGCCCGCGTAGCTCAATGGATAGAGCGCCTGACTTCGGATCAGGAGGTTGCGAGTTCGAGTCTTGCCGCGGGTACCAAAGCGCCGTCACGTAAAATCAACCGGCTGCAGCCGGGCGGCTGGCGGAACTGGTAGACGCGCACGTTTGAGGGGCGTGTGGGGTAACCCATCCGGGTTCGAGTCCCGGGTCGCCCACCATGCATCGGATCTATCTCCCATGACTCCGGTCGATATCCTCAGCTCGCAAGCTGCGGACAAACCGAACAGACCCGGCGATCAAAGGCATCTTCCAGGCGCCAGAGTCAGTCATTGGACAGGTGCGCTTGGCGATATCAAAGCGAGGGCCGTGAGCCTCAAACTTAGCGGGTGACCGACAGCCGGGAGCTCGACCCCGCCACAGAGTTCAAGCAGCTGTATGACCAGGAGTACCTCTCGGTCTATCGCTCGAT
>DATHDR010000314.1:0-12559 GCA_035318965.1 Verrucomicrobiia bacterium
GTCGCAGCCGGCGGTACGGTCGCGGCCGGCGGCAAGGTTGCGGCCGGCTGGGTGGTTTCTGCCGGCGGCGTGGTTGCCGCGGGTGGGTTGGGCACCGCAGGTGGCGTCGATGCGGCCGCAGCCGGTGGCTGCGTCTTCAGGTCTCGCGCCTGGGACGCAAACGGCGGCTTGGCCGGTAGTGCGGAGACCGCATCGAACGAGTCCGGCCAGCTGTTGATCGCCTCCCCTTCCGGGATCGTTTCCGGTTCGGGTAGGTCCTTGTGGAGCGTGGAAGAAGGTGGCCAGGCCGGCATCGTGTGCTCGGTCGGCGGATCAGGCGGCCAGATGTCAGTGGCTGCGGGGATGACCTCCTGCGGAGGCGCCGCGTCGTCGATCGATGCGCCCTGCGTACGCTCCGCGATTCCGCTCTGGCCGCTTTCGGGCGCAGACGTCTCGTCGAGCCGAGCCGGCACTGTCTGGGCCCAGGTCGGAACGGGCTTTTGCATAGGCACCGCCTGCTTCGGATCGCTTTCTGGATCCGTCCCCGGGTCGGTCTCGCCCGGTTGCGTCTCGGTGTTTGCCCACTCCGGATCGCTCTCCTTCTGCATGGGCAGCGCGGGCAAGGGGTCGGCCTCGGCGGCCGCATCGGTGGCGGACTGGAGTGCGCCCTCGTCCGCAGGTGGTGCTACAGGAACGGTTCGGGCCCAGACAGGGGTCGTCTCATGTGTGGGTACAGCCGGAACTGGTTCCTCGGTAGGGCTGTTCGATTCCTGGGGGTTTTCGGACTCTGTTTCCAACTCGACCGTCAGTCTAGCTTTGCCATACCGAGTTGTAACCGAGCTTCAGGCGAATACGTTGGTCAGGGCGTTCTCGGCCACCGGGTCCGGCTGCTGCTCCGCCCAATCGGCGGCATCTGATGCCTCCTTGTCGCAAGCCGCCTGCACCTTCGCCGCATTATCCGCGGTGATCCAGCGCTGCTCGATGAGCCAGGCGACGAAGCGGACTATGGGGTCATGCTCGGACGCGTCCGCGATCTCCTCTTTAGTGCGGTACTTGAGGTGGTTGTCTTCGGAGGTGTGCGAGTTCATGCGCCAGATCTTGGCGTCGATCAAAGTCGGACCCTCTCCCCTCCTCGCCCGGTCGACCGCCTCCCGGCAGACCGCATAGCAGGCCGGGACGTCGGTGCCGTCCACCGTCACTCCGGGGATGCCGTACCCCGCGGCCCGGTCGCTGACGTCCGGGTTCAACATCTGCAGCCGGATGGGCACGGAGATCGCGTAGCTGTTGTTCTCGCAGACGAACACGACCGGCAGGCGGTGGACAGCCGCGAAATTGACCCCCTCGTGGAAGTCGCCCTGGCTGGTAGCGCCATCTCCGAAGGTGCACAGCACGACCGAGCCGTCTCCACTGAGCTTGGAGGCGTAGGCGATGCCCGACGCTTTTGGGACCCAGCTCGCGACGACCTGGGAGACCGGGGCGATCTTGAGCGCCCGGTAGCTGTAGCAGCCGCCGGGGATGTTCCGCCCCGCGGAAAGCGGGTCATCCGCCTTGGCGAAGACCGCGAGCATCCATTCCTTCATGGTCAACCCGCGCACGATCGAGTTGGCGAGGCCGCGGTAGTGGGGGACCAACCAGTCATCCGATCCGAGGGCGGCCGTCGACGCGACCTGGATGCCCTCGTGCCCTCGGCTCGAGCCGACGAATGGCGCGCGGCCTTGCTTGACGAGGATGTGCATGCGGTCGTCGAGCGCTTTGGCCATGCACATCCACCGATGCAGCTGGAGGTATTGCTCCTTGGTGGCCGTGTTGTTGCGGGTTGTGGTGGCCATCAGTTCTTCTTGTCGTCCTTGAGCGCGCGGGCGATGTCCACCACCTCATCGGCGGTGAGTCCCATGCGGTTCAAGTGATCGTAGTACCGGCGGTTGAAGTCTGAGAAGTCGCTGCGCTCAGCCCGCTCCTCCCGGATGCGCTTGACCTCGGCCAGCACCGCGGCCACCAGCTCCGGTTCGGGCCTGATGCTCGCGTGACGCAGCGCCTGCTCGATCACGAGCGCCCCCGAATGCTTGCCATAGACATAGGCGACCTCGGCTCCGAGGTCAGCGGGTGGGATGAACTGGTAGATCGCCGGATGTATGAGCATGCCGGCGGTGTGAATCCCGGACTCGTGGCTGAAGACATTCAGCCCGATACCCGGCTCGGTCGGCTGAACCGGAATCCCGCTGATCTTCTCAAGGTGGCGCGCGAGAGCCCGCAGCTTGTTGTACTGGAAGCCGGGGATCTCGATGCCGAAGAGGTAACGGAGCTGCAGCAGCACCTGGTGCATCGGAGCGTTGCCTGTCCGCTCGCCGATGCCGTTCACGCTGGTGGTGAACACCTCGGCGCCAGAACCCAGCGCCATCACCGTGTTCCAGGCGCCGAGTCCGAGGTCGTTGTGGAAGTGCACCACAAGCGGCGCGTTCGGCGCGGCGGCCTTGATCGCGGGGATGTATTCGCGAACCGCGAACGGCGAGTAGCAGCCAACCGTGTCAGGTGTCGACGGACGAGTCCCGCCCGCCTTCAGTCCTTCGCGGTGGATCTCAGCGATGTAGTCGACGTCGGCGCGACTGCCGTCCTCGCCGCCGAACTCGATCGATTTTGCGCCCTGCTCACGCGCGTACTTGATCGCCTCGCACATCATCCGGAGGTTCGCTTCGCGGTAATGCGAGACCGGCAGCTCGAGCCATTCGGATTCCGGAATCCCGTCGCGGTGCAGCAGCGTCTTGCCGAGCTTGTACTTGACGTGCAGGTCGGACGCCGACGTGAAGATGAAGTACGTGACCTCGTCGCGCTTGTAGCCGAGTGCGTCGATTACACGCATGGTGGCGTCGATGTCGCCTTTGGTCGACCGCATCATGCAGACGACCTCGAGATCGGCCCTCAGCTCGCCGCGCTTGCGACCTTCGAGAACCAGCCGCAGCGTCTCGCGTTCGCCCTCCGAGACAGAGGGAAATCCCACGTCCATGATGTGAACGCCGATCTCGGAGAGCATTCGCGCGAGCTGGTATTTGTCCTTCGGAGTGATCGCAACGCCCGGCATCTGCTCGCCATCGCGCAGGGTGTCGTCGTAGACCCGGATCTTGTCGGACGGCGGGAACTTCAGGTCGTGAATGAAGTGAGTCGGGTCGCGGGCAAGCTCCTCCAGAGGCTCCTGCAGCTCTACCGGCTTGATCTCATCCACGCGCTGTCGCGACGCGCCGCTTTTCTTCCAGACGCTTGCGCACCCACGGCACCAGCCCGCCCATGTGGAGGAGCTCGTTCATGAATTTCGGGAGGGCCTCGCTCCGGTACTCGTCGCCCTTCGTGAAGTTGCGCACGATGCCCTCCTCGAGGTCGACCTCCAGCTCATCACCCTCGTCGACACCCTCGGCCGCCTGTGGCGACTGAAGGATTGGGTAGCCCATGTTGATCGCGTTGCGAAAGAAGATCCGGGCATAAGAGTCGGCGATGACGAGCGAGATGCCCGCGCCACGGATCGCCACCGGCGCGATCTCACGAGACGACCCGCAGCCGAAGTTGGAGCCGGCGACCAGGATGTCGCCCTCGGTCACGCCGGCCGACCAGCCCTCGCGGCCGGGCACGCCTTCCATCGCGTGCTTGCCCAGCTCCTTTTCATCGAGCGAATAGATGGCGTACTTGGCCGGGATGATCTGGTCAGTGTCGATGTTTACGCCAAATTTCCACGCCCTTCCCCGAATTACCTTTGGGAGTGTCATGGCTTAAGCCGGCTCATGCGATTCCCGCAGGCATCTTCGCCAGCACCTCACGTGGGTGCGTGATCACGCCCGTCACAGCGCTCGCCGCGGCCACTGCCGGGTTGGAGAGATACACGAGTGCTTTCGGGTGACCCATGCGACCCGGGAAGTTGCGGTTGGTCGTGCTCAAGCAGACCTCTCCCTCACCGAGCACGCCCATATGCCCGCCGAGGCAGGCGCCGCACGTCGCGGTCGTCCAGGCGGCTCCGCTGGCAAGGAAGATTCCGATCAGACCCTCTTTCTCGGCCTGGATCGCAACCTGGTGCGACGAGGGCGTGATGATCAACCGCACTCCCGGCGCGACCTTGTGCCCATCGAGCACCGCCGCCGCCCGGCGCAGGTCGGTAATCCTTGAGTTGGTGCACGAGCCGATGAAAACCTGGTCGAGCCTGGTGCCTTCCACCTCGGACAGCGGCGAGTAGTTGTCAGGAGACATCGGCCTGGCGACGCCCAGCTCGACCTTCCCGGCGTCGAACTCGAAGACCTTTTCGTACTCGGCGTCGGGATCGGAGGAAACGGGCGTGTACTCGCGCTTGGCGCGCCCGTCGAGGTACTTCTTGGTCACCTCGTCGAACTCCATGATCCCGTTCTTCGCGCCGGCCTCGATCGCCATGTTGGTCATCGTGAGGCGGGCTTCCATGTCGATGTGGCGCAGCGCCTCGCCCGTGTGCTCCATCGCCTTTGAGCGCGCGCCGTCGACGCCGATCTGGCCGATGACGTAAAGGATCAGGTCCTTCGCCTCGACCCACTCCTTGAGGCGGTTGTGATAGACGAACTTCAACGTTTCCGGGACTCGAAACCAGAGCTCGCCGAGCGCGAGGACACATGCGAGGTCGGTCGAGCCGATGCCGGTGGCGAAGTTGTTGAGCGCGCCGTACGTGCAGCTGTGCGAGTCGGCGCCGACGACCAGCTCGCCTGGAAGCACCAACCCGTGCTCGGGCAGCACCGTGTGGCAGATGCCGCCCTGCCCGACCTCGAAATACCACTTCACGCCCATGTCGTGTGAGAACTCGCGAGTGAGCCGGCCGAGGGTCGCGCTGGCCGCGTCCTTGGCCGGCTGGAAGTGGTCTTGCGTGACGGCGACGCGATCGGGGTCCCAGATCTTCTCCGCCCCCATCTGCTCGCGCATGATCCTTCCGGCGGGCGGGATTGTGAGGTCGTGGCCCATCGCGAAATCCACCTTGGCCAGGATCAGATCGCCTGGGCGTACGCTCTCGCGCCCCGCTCCGCGGGCGAGGATCTTCTCGGTCATCGTCATGCCCATCTGCTAATCCCTCAGCCTTTTCGCGACCGCGTCGCCACATTCACCAGTCGACAGGTTTCCGCCGATGTCGCGCGTGCACTCCCCCGCGCGGATAGCCGACTCGACCGCAGCCTCGATCGCGTCTGCCATGTTCTTGTCACCCAGGTGTCTGACCATCATAGATGCGCTCAGGATCGCCCCGATCGGGTTGACGATCCCGCGGCCGGCGATGTCCGGAGCAGTTCCATGGACCGGCTCAAAGAGGCCTCGCCCGGTCTCGGGATTGATGTTTCCCGATGGCGCGATGCCCATGCCGCCGATCAGCTCGGCAGTGAGGTCGGAGAGGATGTCGCCAAAGAGGTTGCCCGTAACGATCACGTCGAACTGACTCGGGTCTTTGACCAGCTGCATCGCCGCAGCGTCAACGAACAGGTGACGCGTCTTCAGTTTCGGATGCTTGGCCGATACGGCCTTCCAGCGTTCCTGCCACAAGCCACCCGCGAAGGTCATGGCGTTGGACTTGTCGACCATGACCACCTCATTCTTGGCGGCCCCGAAGGCGTACTCGAGAATGCGTGTCACCCCGGTGTACGTGTTGAGGTCCTCCTGGACCGCGACCTCTTGCTCGGTGCCTTTTTTGAAACGGCCGCCAAGCCCCACATACAGGCCCTCGGTGTTCTCACGCACCACTAGCAAGTCAACGGGGCGTCGATCCTCGCGCCGCAGCGGTGACAGCCGGTCGTCATAGAGCTTCGCCGGGCGCAGGTTGACGTAGAGGTCGAGCTCGAAGCGCAGCCTCAGCAGGACGCCGGCCAGATAGTGGGCTTCCGGTACCCGTGGATCGCCGACGGCTCCAAAGAGAATCGCGTCCGCCCTTTCGAGCTGAGACCAGATCTCTGCCGGAATTGCCACCTTCGTCCGAAGGTAGGCATCTGCGTTGACGTCGAACTGTTCGTACTCGAAGTGCGCCCCCGCCGCAGTGAGCACCTTGATCGCCTCGGGCACGACCTCCTTGCCCGCGCCGTCGCAAGGCAGGACTGCGATGTGTTTCGTCACTACGCCTGGGCCGTTTCGCGGGCCGGCTCGCGGAGCTTGTAGCGCTGGATCTTCCCGGTCACGGTCTTGGGCAGCTCGGCCACGAACTCGATGATGTGCGGAAACTGGAAACGCTGCAGCCGGCTCTTGCAGTGCTCCTGCAGCTCGGCCGCCAGCGCATCGCCCGCTGCGGCGCCGCCCTTGGTGATGACGAAGGCCTTGATCTTCGTGAAACCATCGACTTCGATCCCGACCACCGCGCTTTCGGCTACCGCGGGATGCTCCATGAGCGCGGACTCGATCTCGATCGGAGAAACCCACAGGCCGCTGACCTTGATCATGTCGTCGGAGCGGCCCTCGTACCAATAAAAGCCGTCCTCGTCGACGCGGTACCGGTCACCGGTGAAAAACCACTCGCCGAGCACCGAGCGCTTGGTCTTCTCGTGCTGCGCCCAGTACAGGGCGAGCGCGCTGTCGCCTTTCACGTAGAGGTCGCCTGCCTCGCCGGGCTCCGCGAGGCTGCCCTGGTCGTCGAGGATCTTGAGCTCGTAGCCGGGGACAGGCTTGCCGCTTGATCCGGGCCGCAAGTCGTCGAGCCGGTTGGAGCAGTAGATGTGCAGCATCTCGGTCGACCCGACTCCGTCGAGGATAGTCAATCCGAAAGCGTCTTTCCAGCGCCGCCAGACCTCGGCGGGCAACGCCTCGGCCGCGGCGACGCAGTGGCGAATCGATGAGAGGTCGCGGTCTTTGGCGCCCTCGAAGTTGAGGATCGCGTTGTAGAGCGTCGGGGCGGAGAAGAAAAGCGTCGGCCGCCGCTTCTCGATCGTGTCGAGCACGGTCGCGGGAGTGTTGCGCCCGGCATGCAGGACGGTCGAGGCTCCGACCCAATATGGAAAGGTGAGGTTGTTGCCGAAACCGTACGCGTGGAAAAGGCCGGTGGTCGAGAAGGTAACGTCGTGCTCGGTGATGCCGAGCACCTGCTCCCCGTAGGTGATGCACGTGTAGGGGATGTCGTGCTGAAGATGCACGACGGCCTTCGGCTTGCCGGTCGAGCCGGAGCTGTAGAGCCAGAAGGCCATGTCATCCTTGCGGGTTGCTGCGGCTGTGACGTCGGGGCCGGGGCCGATCTGGTCGGCCCGCAACATGCGTGGAGCGCCGGCGGCTCGGGCCAAGGCCGGCCTCAGCTTCTCCTCAGTGTTGGAGTCCACGACCACGACCCTGGCGAGCGAGTCGTCGATGTAGTGGTCGTAGTCCTCGCTGCGCTGGAGCAAGGGATTGACGGGAACCGGAACTGCGCCGATGCGAATCGCGCCGAGAAAGACCGCGACCCAGCCGGGACCGTCGTAGCCGACGATAAGGACGCGTTCCTCGCGTCGCACACCAAGGTCTTTTAGCTGGTTGGCCGCCCCGCAGGCGAGGTTGAAGAGCTCTCCGTAGGTGACGTCCTTGGCGGCCGAGGCGATCACGAGCTTGTTCGCTCGGCCCGCGTTGAGGTTGCGATCGAGAAGATCGGCGCCGACGTTGTAGCGCTCCGGCAGCTCCATCCCCGGTTCAGTGTAGTTTCGGGCGGTGGCAGGCGACCGGTTGGCGCTGGTATACGACGGCGAGTGCGACTTCTGCGGCCGGCTGGCCCGGTGGGTGGAACGACACGACCGGGAAGGGCGGGTGGTGGTTCGGCCCAACCAGGAACCCGGGCTGATCGAGTCACTGGGGCTGACTCGTTCGGAGGTGGACCGGGCGTCGTGGGTGGTGGAGCCGGGCGGGCGGAGGTTTGAGGGGGCGGCCGGGATCAGCCGGGTGTTGAGGGAGCTGGGCGGGGGTTGGGCGTTGCTTGGGTCCCTTTATCTCGTGCCGCCGGTTGGGTGGGTTGAGGATAGGTATTACGGGAGAGTTGCCCGCAGACGAAAGTGGGGTTAGGACGGACTGGGAAAGGGGTGTCGGGGGTGGGCTTGGAGTTGAAATTGATAGGTCAAAAGTGTTGACAAACGAACATCTGTTTGGTATTCTGTTTCTATGCTCGCGACGCAAGACTTGCAGGCAGCCGCGGTGGCTGAAAAGCTCCAGCAGGTCCTCCACGAGGTCGATCTCAAGCTGCTTTACGCCGCCGATCTGGCGGCACAATTCTCGGCAAGCAAGCATTACGACGATCAGGGCTATGCCAGCCCGATCGACTGGATCCGGCTCAACTGTCACCAGACGAGCAACAGCGCCGCCGACTTGATCGCCGTCGGCAAGAACCTTCAGCGAATGCCTGAGAGCACCCAAGCCATCTCCAATGGCGAGATCGGCTATGCCCACGTCAAGGCGATGGCCCGGACGGCGAACGCGGTCGGGAACAGGTTCGAGGAAGCGCCGCTGCTTGAGAAGGCGCGCGAGAACTCGGCTGGCAAGTTCTATTACATCTGCTACCACTACCGCCACGCCGCCGACCGCAAGGGGTACGAAGCCGAGCAGGTCGAGGCGGTCGAGAACCGCAGGCTCTGGATCAGCAAGTGCGAAGACGGCACCGTGCTCCTGAGCGGCAACTTCGACCCTGAAGGCGGCGCGGCGATTCTGACCAAACTGAACCCTCTGACGCGCAAGTCAGGCACCCATGACACTCGGAGCCGTGAGAAGCGCAATGCCGATGCGCTGGTCGAAGTCGCCTCGGGCGGCGGCTCCCAGGCTCAGATCCAGGTCACCAGCTCGCTCGAGACCTTGCTCGGCCTGGCCGGTGCGCCGGCGGCGGACATGGAGCACTCCTCGGTACCCATCTCCGCCAGGACTATCGAGCGGCTGGCCTGCGACTCAAGCATCGCCCGCGTCTTGCTGAACTCCGAATCCACGGTCATCGACGTCGGGCGCTCGAAGCGAGTGGTTTCAGAGCCGGCGAGGCGGGCGCTGGCGGCTCGCGACGGCCACTGCAGGTGGCCGGGTTGTGAGCGGCCGGCGTCGTGGAGCGCTGCTCACCATGTTGTCCACTGGATCCACGGCGGGACCACAGATCTCGACAACCTCATCCTGCTCTGTCACCGGCATCACTGGATGGTGCATGAGGGCAACTGGCAGATTGTTCGGGGCGATGATTGCCGGATGCTGACCATCCCGCCGACGGTTACCTTCGGTCCTCCCCCGCGCGGACCGGACTAGCTTTCAAGCACGTTCTCGTCGGCGTCCTCCGGAGCGAGCGCCGTAACCTGAACCTGTGACCATCGAGCGCCGGTCGCGGCGCTATTCCTCAGAGAAATTGCAAACGGTCGCTCGCAAGCTCATGAATGCGTCGCCTCTTTGCTCGCTCGCGACTGTGTCGCCCGGCGGGCGGGCGCACGTCAACCACATGTACTTCGCGTGGAGCGACCGCTTCGAGGTCTTCTGGATATCCGACCCGGAGTCAATCCACTCACGCAATCTGACCCGGAACAGCTCGGCGGGCGTGACCATCTACGACTCGCATCAGACCTGGGGCCGGCCCGACCGCGGCATCCAGCTATTCGGCAGCGCCGCAGTCACGAACGGGCGCTCTGCACAGGATGCGACGCGCTTTTACGGCAGGCGATTCCGCGATTACGACGCAGAATCAGATGACCTTCCCGCGTATCGATTCCGGCCACGCACCGTCAAGCTCTTCGACGAGCGCTCTCTCGCCGGTGGCACGCTGATCACGGCACGGGTCACTCCGAAGGGACTCGCCTGGATCAAGACTGAGGTCTGGGCCTAGCTCCTTACTGCCTGGCGACCGCGGCGGCTCCCTTGCGCAGCACGAACTTCTGGATCTTGCCCGTCGCCGTCTTCGGCAGCTCCGTCACGAAGGTCACGCTGTGCGGCGCCTTGAAATGAGCCAGGCGGTCGCGCGTGTGGGCGATTAGCTCGGCCTCCGTCGCGATGGCGCCTGGTTTCAGCACGACGTAGGCGTGAGGCGCCTCGCCCCATTTCTCGTGCGGCAGGCCGACGATCGCCGCCTCCTGCACTGCCGGGTGGCGCAAAAGCGCCCCCTCGACCTCCAGGCTCGAGATGTTCTCTCCCCCGCTGATGATCACGTCCTTGATCCGGTCTCGGATCTCGATGTAACCGTCGGGATGAAGCACGGCCGCGTCGCCCGTATGGAACCACCCGTCGCCCATGACCTTCTTGGTCGCCTCGGGGTCGTTGTAGTAGCCCTTCATGATCACGTTGCCGCGCGCGACGATCTCCCCAAGAGACTGCCCGTCCGCCGGCACCTCCTTGCCTTCGCCGTCAACCACCCGCAGCTCGCCTGACGTGATCAGCTCGACGCCGGTGCGGGCCTTGATCACGCCGCGCTCCGTGGCGCCGAGCTTCTTGTGCTCCGGTCGAGGCTCGCAGATGGTGATGAACGGAGCGGTCTCCGTCAGCCCGTAGACCTGCGTCACCTCCCAGCCCAGATCTCCCTCCATGCGCTCGATCGTCGCCGCGGCCGGCGCCGCTCCCGCGGTGATGACCTGCACGCCTTTCGGCACCTCTCCCCGCACATCGGAGGGAGCGTTGGCGAGGGCGATCAGGATGGTCGGCGCGGCGCACATCCAGCCGACCTCCTCCCGGCGGATCAGGTCGAAGACCCGAGCCGGCTCAACCTTTGGCAGGCAGATATGCGTGCCACCGACCGCTGTGATGATCCACACAAACGTCCATCCGTTGGCGTGGAACATCGGCAGCGTCCACAGGTAACGGTCGCCGACCGTGATGTGGAAGTGGACCAGGGTGCCCACGGCGTTGGCCCATGCGTTCCGATGCGTGATCATCACGCCCTTGGGTTTGGCCGTCGTTCCGCTCGTGTAGTTGATGGTGAGCAGGTCGCTCTCTGCGACGTCGGGCCGCTGGAAGGATGGCTTTGCCGATGCGATGGCGGCCTCGTATTCCGACCATCCTTTCCGGCCGCCGGCGCTGCCCAGGGAAACGAACTGCTCCACGCCGGGCAGCTGGTCGCGCACACCGTCGATCGCGTCCAGGTAATCCGGATGGACGCACAACACCTTCGCGCCGGAGTGCGTGGTGATGTAGACGAAATCCTCCGCGGTCAATCGGTAGTTGATTGGCACGAGCACCGCGCCGATCTGGGGCACGGCGTAGAACGACTCGAGCTGCTCATGCGTGTTCGGCGCGATGTAGGCGAGGCGGTCGCCCTTCTTCACCCCCATCCCCTGCAGTGCCGCGGACCACCGATCGCACCGCTCGAAGAACTGCTCGTACGTCAGGCGCAGGTCCCCGTCGACCACCGCCTCCCGGCCTCCGTACAGCTTGCGAGCCCGGCGCGCGAACTCGAGTGGCGTCAGCGGCGTTTCCATCTGGTCCTCCTAGCCTGCGGTCATGGGTTGAGCATCAGGGCGAAGTCGGCATTCTTGATGCCGCCGACGAATGCGCTATGCGCTTTCGGCTCGAGCTCGACCGACCTCTCATAGACGAACGCATAGACGTTGTCGATGTTCCAGTCGCCATAACCCTGGATGCGAAGACCATACCGCAAGCCCTCGTCCTTCAGGCCCCGCTGGTACACGTCCGTGGCGCGCGCATAGATCGTCTTGAGAATCTCGAGCTGCATCGAAAGCTCGGCGATGGTCTTTGCGTCGCTGTCCTCTTCGACCAGCTGCTCGACCTGGGTTTCGAGGTCGGCGATCTCCTTCTGGTAATCGTCCACCCTTCTGGACGAGTCTACCCCCGGTTAGTGGATCAGGTAGTTCGTCGCGACCGACCCGGCGATCAGGATGGCGATGATGTTGACGACCTTGATCATCGGGTTGATGGCGGGGCCCGCGGTGTCCTTGTTTGGGTCCCCCACCGTGTCACCGGTGACCGCCGCCTTGTGCGCCTCGGACCCCTTTCCGCCCAGGTGGCCTTCCTCGATGTACTTCTTGGCGTTGTCCCAGGCCGCGCCTCCGCTCGTCATCTGAAGAGCAAGGAAGAGGCCGGTCACGATGGCTCCCAGCAGCATGCCGCCCAGGGCGCGCGGGCCGAGGATAAAGCCGACCGCAATCGGCGCGACCACCGGGATGATTCCCGGCAGGATCATCTCGCGCTGCGCGGCGGCGGTGACGATGCGCACGGCGGTGCCGTACTCCGGCTTGCCGGTGCCCTCCATGATCCCTTTGATCTCGCGGAACTGGCGCCGGACCTCCTCGACCACAAGGCCGCCCGCGCGGCCAACCGCAAGCATGGCGAGCGAGCCGAATAGGAACGGCAGGATCCCGCCGAGGAACAGTCCGACGATGACGAGCGGGTCCGTGAGCTTGAATTCCTGAGCGTGACCTGCTCGAGCCAGCTCCTGTGCATATGACGAGAAGAGCACCAGGGCCGCAAGACCGGCGGAGCCGATCGCATACCCCTTGGTCACGGCCTTGGTCGTGTTGCCGACGGCATCGAGCCGGTCGGTGACGGTGCGCACCTCTGGAGGCAGGTTCGCCATCTCGGCGATGCCTCCTGCGTTGTCGGTGATCGGGCCGTACGAGTCGATGGCGACGATGATCCCGGTCATCGACAGCATCGCTACCGCGGCGATCGCGATTCCGTACAGGCCGGCCAG